>NZ_JBJLSE010000149.1:0-5611 GCF_050871845.1 Kineococcus arenarius subsp. arenarius | reverse complement strand
CCGCGCGCGCATGTTCCGGGGGGCGGGCGCCCCCCGAGCGGGGGGGCGGGGGGCGTTTGGGGCCCCCCCGCCCCCAGCCGGCCAGCTCCGGCGGCAGCGGCGGCAGCGGCACGGGCCGCGCTGCGGTGCGCTCGCGCACCACGTAGGTCCCGGCGAGCAGGTCGCCCACGCGCTTGCCGCGCGCGGTCAGCAGCGCGCAGACGATCGCCGGGCTGCCGGCCAGCGCCCACAGCTCGAAGAACCCGGCCAGGGCCCGCACGACGGCGTGCCGGAAGCGCACCGGGCCGCCGTCGTCGCGCACGGCCCGCACGCCCGCCACCAGCTTGCCCAGCGACCGGCCGCGGGTGGCGGTCTCCACGGCCGTCGGGATGCCGATGAGGCACAGCACCGTCTCGGCGAGCACGACGGCCGCGGTCGCGGCCTCGTCGGTGCTGGAGAGCAGGGCCTGCGAGGCGTACAGCAGCGCACCGAGCACCAGCAGGTGCACGACCGCGTCGATCGCCGCGGACAGCAGCCGGGACGCGAAGGACGCCGCCCGCAGCCCCAGCACCACCGCCTCGCCGGTGACGACGTCGCCGACGGGGTCGGCCGGGCGCGCACCGGCGGGCGGCACGGGCCCGGCGGGCGGCGCGGGAGCCGGGTGCGCGGCGGGCCGCGGGACGTCGGTCGGTGCCACCGGGGCACCGTACCCGCCGGCCCGGCACCGCGGCCGGTGCCGCCGCGGTGCCCTGCGACGGCGGTCGCGCTCACTACTGTGGCGGGGTGGACGTCGACGCCTTCCGAGCCGTGCACGAGCAGGAGTGGGCGCGGCTGCGCGAGCTGGTGCGCCGCCGCCACCTCACCGGCGAGGAGGCCGACGAGCTGGTGCGCCTGTACCAGCGCACCGCCACCCACCTGTCGGTCCTGCGCTCGGCGCAGTCCGAACCGGTGCTGCTGGACCAGCTGTCCACGCTGCTGGTGCGGGCGCGCTCGCGGCTGACCGGCTCCCGCTACACCTCCTGGCGCCAGCTGGGCCACTTCGCCGGC
This sequence comes from Kineococcus arenarius subsp. arenarius, assembly GCF_050871845.1. Taxonomy (NCBI): domain Bacteria; kingdom Bacillati; phylum Actinomycetota; class Actinomycetes; order Kineosporiales; family Kineosporiaceae; genus Kineococcus; species Kineococcus arenarius. The sequence continues at coordinate 4,585 of NZ_JBJLSE010000149.1, read as the reverse complement.
CGGGGGCTGCCCGCGGCGCTGTGGCGGGTGCGGTGGTGGTCCACCGCCGCCGCCGCCTACACCGCGGTGCTCGCCGTGGCGGCGGGCGCCTGGATCGCCGGCAACCCCGCGGCCCAGGCCAGCCTGTTCGGCTCCCGCGAGGACATTCGCCGCCTCGTCGAGGAGGACTTCGCCGGCTACTACTCCGAGTACGCCAACGCCTCCTTCGCGGGGCGGGTGTGGACGAACAACGCGATGGTCGCCGCCACCTGCGTCGTGCTGGGCATCACGGGCGTGTTCGTGCTGGTGGCCCTGACGCAGAACGCCCTCAACGTCGGCCTGCAGGGCGGCCTGCTCGTCGACAACGGGCGCGGCGAGGTGTTCTTCGGCCTCATCGCCCCCCACGGCATCCTGGAGCTGACGGCCGTGTTCGTGGCCGCCGGGGCCGGGCTGAAGCTGTTCTGGACGTGGGTGGCGCCCGGGCCGCGCAGCCGCGCGCAGGCCCTGGCCGTCGAGGGGCGCGCCATGGTCGGCCTGGCGCTGGGCCTGGTGGTGGTGCTGTTCGTCTCCGGCCTCATCGAGGGGTTCGTGACGCCCTCGCAGCTGCCCACCGCGGCGCGGGTGGGCATCGGCGTGCTGGCCGAGGTGGCGTTCCTGCTGTACGTGGTGCTGCTGGGGCGGCCCGCGGCCGCCGCCGGGGAGACCGGCGACGTGGACGCCCGCTTCGCCGGCGACGCCGCGCCCGTGAGCGGCTGACCGCCCGCCGGGCGGCCCGGGGACGGCCCGGCCGCGGCGCAGCCGCCGCGGGGCCGCCTCAGAGCCGCCCGGCCGCCTTCAGCGCCAGGTAGCGGTCCGCCAGGGCGGGGGCCAGCTCGTCGGGGGCGGCGTGCACCACCTCCACCCCCAGCCGGGCCAGCAGCGCCGCGGTGGCCTCCCGCTCGGCGGCCGCGGTCTCCGCGGCCGCCGCCGTGTACACCTGCTCGGCGTCGGCGCGCGCGCGGGCCAGCTGCAGCAGCGAGGGGTCGTCCACCGCCGCCAGCACCACCGTGTGCCGGGCGGCGAGCTGCTCCAGGGCCGCCACCAGCCCGGAGTCCAGCACCGAGGTGTCCAGGGCCGTCAGCAGCACCACCAGGGCGCGCTGGCGCGCCATCGAGCGCACCTGGGCGGTGACCGCGTCCCAGTCCGCCTCCACCAGCGACGGCTCCAGCCCCGCCAGCGCCTCCACCAGCTCCGGCAGCAGGCCCGTGCGCGAACCGCTGCGCACCCGTGCGCGCACCCCGCGGTCGTGCGCCAGCAGGTCCACGCGGTCACCGGCGCGCGCGGCCAGCGCCGCCGTCAGCAGCGCCGCCTCGATCGCGGCGTCCAGGCGCACCTCCACCCCGCCGGGGCCGCCGCCGATGCGTGCGGCCGCGGTGCGCGAGGCGTCCACCACCAGCACCACCCGCCGGTCGCGCTCGGGGCGCCAGGTGCGCACCACCACCGACTGCCGGCGCGCGGTGGCCCGCCAGTCGATGGAGCGCACGTCGTCGCCGTCGACGTAGTCGCGCAGCGAGTCGAACTCGGTGCCCTGCCCGCGGTGCTGCACGGCGCTGCGCCCGTCCAGCTCCCGCAGCCGCGCCAGCCGCGAGGGCAGGTGCCGGCGGGAGGAGAACGGCGGCAGCACCCGCAGCCGCCCCGGCAGCGTCCGCGAGCGCTGCCGGGACGCCAGGCCCAGCGGCCCCGTGCAGCGCACGGTGACGCGGTCGGCGAAGCGGTCCCCGCGGCGGGTGGGCACCAGCACCGTGCTCAGCCGCCGGCGCTCCCCGGGGGGCAGGTCCAGGGCGTGCCGCTCGCCGCGCGCGCCCGCCGAGGGCTGCCAGGCGTCGCGCAGGACGCCCCGCGCGCGCCGCCGGCCGGTGTTGGCCACGAGCAGCTCGGCGGTGCACGGCTCACCCAGGCGCACCGCCGGCAGCGGCGCGCGCTGCACGGACACCGCCCGCGGGGAGGCGGCCAGGGCGACGTCCACGCCCACCAGCACCGCCGACAGCGCCAGCCACGCCCAGAACGCGCCCCAGCCGGGCCGCAGCGCCAGCGCGACCAGCCCCAGCAGCACCAGCAGCGGCGCGCGCCCCGTCAGCGCCACCCGGTCCTCCTCGCGGTCCTCCTCGCGGTGCTCACCGCGGCACGGGCACGGCGCCGAGCACCGAGTCCAGCACCGCGTCCACGCTGACGCCGTCCAGCTCGGCCTCCGGGCGCAGCTGCACCCGGTGCCGCAGCGTCGGCCGGGCCAGGTCCTTGACGTCGTCGGGGGAGACGTAGTCGCGGCCCGACAGCCACGCCCAGGCCCGCGCCGTCGCCAGCAGCGCCGTCGCCCCTCGCGGGGAGGCGCCCAGCGCCAGCGAGGGGGAGGAGCGGGTGGCCCGGCACACGTCGACGACGTAGCCGAGCACCTCCCGGGAGACCTGCACCGCGCGCACCGCGCGGGTGGCCAGCTCCAGGTGCGCGGGGGTGGCCACGGCCCGCACGCCCGCGGCGGCCAGGTCGCGCGGGTCGAAGCCGGCGGCGTGCCGGGCCAGCACCTCCACCTCGTCCTCCCGGGCGGGCAGCGGCAGGGTCAGCTTCAGCAGGAACCGGTCCAGCTGCGCCTCGGGCAGCGGGTAGGTGCCCTCGTACTCCACCGGGTTCTGGGTGGCGGCCACGATGAACGGCGACGGCAGCGGCCGCGGCACCCCGTCCACGGACACCTGCCGCTCCTCCATCGCCTCCAGCAGCGAGGCCTGCGTCTTCGGCGGCGTGCGGTTGATCTCGTCCGCCAGCAGCAGGTTCGTGAACACCGGGCCCTCCCGGAAGCTGAACCGGGCGGTCTGCGCGTCGTAGACCAGCGAGCCGGTCACGTCGCCGGGCATGAGGTCGGGGGTGAACTGCACCCGCTTGGTGTCCAGCTCCAGCGCCGCGGCCAGCGTGCGCACCAGGAGCGTCTTGGCCACGCCGGGCACGCCCTCCAGGAGCACGTGCCCGCGGCACAGCAGCGCGATGACGAGGCCGGTGACGGCGGGTTCCTGGCCCACGACGGCCTTGGCGACCTCCTGGCGCACCGCTCGCAGCGCGTCGCGGGCCTCCTCCACGCCGGGGCCGTCGGCGGCCGGGGTGACCGCGGGGGCGGCGACGCCGGCGGCGGTGGCCCCCGTCGCGCGGGCGAGGGGGCCCGTCGTGCCGTCCAGGGGGGTGCTGCCGGGCTGTCCTGCCGGGGTGTCGCTCACGTGCTGCCCTTCCGTGCGGGGGAGTCGGGGTGTCCCAGGGGGGCGGTCAGGTGCTGCACGAGCGCACCCGCCGCTCCAGGGCGTCCAGGTCGGTGGCCAGCCGCACCAGCGCGGCGTCGTCGGCGGGTGCCGGGCCGTCCAGGAGGGCCAGGACCTGCTGCGCCGGGGTGCCCGTCAGCCGCGCCACCTGGTCGGCGACGTCCCCGGCGCCCGCGGCGGCGTCCAGCCGCACCACCAGCCGCAGGCGCCGCAGCGTCGCCGACCGCAGCGCCCGGGCGGCCCGGTCGCCGGCCCGGGCGCCGGCGTACAGCCGCCCGTGCCCCTCGACGGTCTCCGCGGCGCGCACCACCACCGGCAGGGGCTCGCTCACCAGCCGGCCCAGGCGCCGGCCCCGCCACAGCGCGGTGGTCAGGCCCGCCACCAGCAGCAGCGCGCCGGCCGGCGCCACCCAGCCCGGCGCCAGGGACGTCAGCGGCACCGTCGGGGAGTCGGTGTCCAGCGGGTCCGGCAGGTACCAGACCACGGTCGGGGAGGCGCCCAGCGTGCGCAGCGACAGCGCCGCGTCGCCCTCCAGGGCGGCGTAGCGGTTGGTGAGCACGTCGCCCTGGCCGAGCACGACGAGCTCGGCGCGGCCGGTGGCCGGGTCGGCCGGCAGCCGCACGTAGGAGCCGCCGTAGCAGGTGGTGCCGTCGGTGCCCGTGCGCAGCGCGTACGCGCGCCCCCCGGCCCGCGCGGCGCCGGCCGCCGACGGGGCGGGGGCGTCGCAGCCCGGTTCCAGCACGCGCTCGTCACGGGTGCCGGTGGTGCGCACCCCGCGGGCGACCGCGCCCAGGGCGTCCAGGGCGGTCTCCGTGGGCTCGACGAGCACCAGCCGGACCCCGGCGGCGGCGAGCGCCCGCCAGCGCTCCCGCGCCAGCAGGTCCGGGTCGGTGACGAGCACGGTGGTGCCCGCGCCGCCCTCGCGCACCGCGGCCAGGACCGTGTCGAAGGTGCGCTCCTGGCGCACCCGCACCCCCTGCTGCTGCAGGACCTGCGCGACGGCCCGGGCGCCCTCCGGGGCGGTGGAGTCCGCCGCCAGGGCCTCGCGCGAGGTGCGCGGGGCCAGCAGGGTCAGCAGCAGCACCAGCGCCACCACGAGGGCTGCGACCAGCAGCGGTCCGCGCCACGGCCGGTGGGGGCCGCCCGCGCCGGCGGGGCCGTCCAGGGGGCCCGCCGCGCCGGTCGCGGGGGGGGGGGGGGGGGGGGGGGGGGGGGGGGGGGGGGGGGGGGCGGGGGGGGGGGGGGGGGGGCGGGGGGGGGGGGGGGGGGGGGGGGGGGGGGGGCGGGGGGGGGGGGGGGGGGGGGGGGGGGGGGGGGGGGGGGGGGGG
>NZ_JBJLSE010000148.1:0-5691 GCF_050871845.1 Kineococcus arenarius subsp. arenarius | reverse complement strand
CCCCCCCCCCCCCCCCCCCCGCACAAAAGAGCGGCCCCCCCCCCCCCCGGGGGCCCCCGGGGCCCCAACCCCTGGGCCCCCCCCCCGTCGGGGAGGGAGCGAGTGGGCGTCAGGAGATCTGCAGACCGCCGTTGACGTCGTAGGTTGCGGCGGTGACGTACCCGGAGTCCGGACCGAGCAGGAACTCCACCAGCGCGGCGACGTCGTCGACGGTCCCGACCCGGCCCACCAGGCCGTCGGCGGCCATCGCCGCGCGCCGCTCGTCGGTGAGCGGCCCGCCCATGATGTCGGTGTCCACCGGGCCCGGCGCGACGCAGTTCACCGTCACGCCCAGCGGGCTCACCTCCCGGGCCAGGGCGCGCGTCAGGCCGATGATCGCGGCCTTCGAGGCGCTGTAGGCGACCTTGGAGTAGGTGCCGCCGCCGCGCTGCGCGGACACCGACGAGGCGCTCACCACGCGCCCCAGGCCACGCTGGACCATGCCGCGCACGAACCGCTGCGTGACGAGGAACGTGCCGCGCGCGTTGACGGCCATGACGCGGTCCCACTCCTCGGGCGTGGTGTCCAGGAACGGGGTCGGCGAGCTGATGCCCGCCAGGTTCACCAGGCCGACCACGGGCGGCAGCTCGCGCTCGACCTCGGCGGCGGCCGCCTCCACCGACGCCAGGTCGGCGACGTCGACCTGCACGCCGATCGCCGCGGCACCCGCCTGCTCCAGCTCCCCCGCCACGGTGCGCGCGGCCGCACCGTCGAGGTCGAGGACGGCGACGGACCACCCGCCGCGCGCCAGGCGGTGCGCGAGGGCCCGGCCGATGCCGCGCGGTGAGCCCCCTCCGGTGACGACGGCGGTGCGGGCGGTCGGGAACTCGGTGGCCATCGGGCCCTCCTCGCGGGCGTTCGGGGCGCCGCCGCGTCGTCACGGCGACGCCGGGAACCCTAGACGCGCGGGCCCGCTCCCGCACCGCCCGGCGGGACCGCTCGACAGGAGCGGCCGGCGGCGCCACCCTGTCCGCGTCGGGTGATCGCACCCGCACCGACACCGGAGGATCACCGTGGATCTCCAGCTGCTCGCCGCGCTCGTCGCCGGCATCGCCGTCATCGTCCTCGTCGTGCTGCGCACCCGGCTCGACGCCTTCGTCGCGCTGCTGCTCGCCGCCCTGGTCACCGGCTCCATCGCCGGCTCGGCCCCCGGCGACACCCTGGACTCCCTCGTCACCGGCTTCGGCGGCACGCTGGCCTCCATCGGCATCGTCATCGGCCTGGGCGTGGCCGTCGGCAAGGTGCTGGAGGTCTCCGGCGGGGCCGACGCCCTGGCGCGCGCGTTCGTGCGCGCGCTGGGCAAGGACCGGGAGGCGTGGGCGCTCGGCGGGACGGGGGCCGTGGTGTCCATCCCGGTGTTCTGCGACTCCGGGTACGTCATCCTCAACCCGCTGGCGCGCTCCATCGCCCGACGCCAGCGCCGCGGGTACGTGACGCTGGCGCTGGCGCTGGGCTGCGGGATGACGCTGACGCACCACCTGGTGCCGCCCACCCCAGGCCCGCTCGGGGTCGCGGGCATCCTGGGCGCCGACCTCGGCGCGCTGATCCTCACCGGCCTGGTGTTCTCCGTGCTGCTGCTGCCGCTCGTGGTCCTGTACTCGGCGTGGGTGGGGCCGAAGCTGGAGGACCAGGTGCAGCCGCAGGTGCGCGAGGCCGTCTACGCCGGGGCGGCCGTCAGGACCGGCGCCGGCGCGGTCGCCGCCGGGCCGGGCGAGGAGGCGCCCGACCCCGCCGCGGCGCTGGGGGAACCGCCGGCGGGCGCCGCCCCGCACCGGCTGGGCGCCTTCCGCGGCGCGCTGCCGCTGCTGGTCCCGCTGGTGCTCATCGTGGCCAACACCGTCACCACGGCCGTGGACCGCGACGCGCAGGGGGTCCTGCAGGGCGACGAGGGGTACGAGCCGTCGACGCTGGCGCAGGTGTTCTCGTTCGTCGGGCACCCCGTCGTGGCGCTGATCGTCGGCCTGGTCATCGCCGTGTACGGCCTGCTGCCGCGGTGGACGAGCCGCCGGCAGGTCACCGGCTGGCTCTCGGACGCGGCGGCCTCCGCGGGGCTGGTCATCCTCATCACCGGCGCCGGCGGGGGGTTCGGGCAGGTCCTGCGCGACTCGGGCGTCGGTGACGCGCTGGCCGACGCGGTGGCGTCCCTGGCGCTGCCCGGCGTGCTGGTGCCGTTCCTGGTGGCCACGCTGGTGCGCCTGGCGCAGGGCTCGGGCACCGTCGCGATGATCACGGCGGCGTCCGTGACGGCGCCGCTCGTCGGCGGCCTGGGGGTGTCCGCGCTGGCGGCGGCCGTGGCCTGCTGCGCCGGCTCGATGGTGTTCAGCTACTTCAACGACTCGTACTTCTGGGTCGTCACCCGGTTCACCGGCCTGGAGGGCACCGCCGCGCTGAAGGGGTGGTCGGCCCTGACCACCGTGGCCTGGGCCGGGTCGATCCCGCTGGTGCTGCTGGCCGGCGCGTTCCTGTAGGCGGGCGGGCGCCGGCCGTCCGCGGGTGGAGGGGGCCGGCGCCCGCGGGCCCGCTCAGGCGCCGACGCCCCCGGCCTGCCGGGCGGCCTCGACGTCCATCCAGTTGACCTCCCACACGTGCCCGTCCGGGTCGCGGAAGCTCACCCCGTACATCCAGCCGAAGTCCATCGCCGGGGCGTACTCGGAGCCGCCGTTCGCCAGCGCCCTGGCGCGCAGGTCGTCGCACTCCTCGCGGCCGGAGGCCGACAGCGCCAGCATCACCTCGGTGGTGCCGGGAGCCGCCGGCTGCGAGTGCAGGAAGCCCTTCCACTTCTCCGGCGCGTGCAGCAGCACGATGACGTTCTCCTCGAGGACGACGCAGGTGGTGCCCTCGTCGCTGAACTCGGGGTTCAGGGAGAACCCCAGCGAGGTGAAGAAGGTCCTGGACGCCTCCAGGTCGCTCACCGGGAGGTTCACGAAGATCATGCGCACGGCCGGTCTCCTTCGCGGTCGGGGCCCGGGCGGGCCCTGCTGCTCGTGGAGACCTCAGCGCGGCGCAGGACTCATCGGCGCGTCAGAGGTTCGGGAACCACAGCCCGATCTCGCGGGCCGCGGACTCCTCCGAGTCGGAGCCGTGGACGAGGTTCTGCTGCACCTTCAGGCCCCAGTCGCGGCCGAGGTCGCCGCGGATCGTGCCGGGCGCGGCGGTGGTGGGGTCGGTGGTGCCGGCCAGGGAGCGGAAGCCCTCGATGACGCGGTGCCCCTCGACGACGGCCGCGACGACGGGGCCGGAGGACATGAACTCCACCAGCGGCTCGTAGAAGGGCTTGCCCTCGTGCTCGGCGTAGTGCCCGGCGAGCAGCTCGCGGTCGGCGGTGCGCATCTGCAGCGCCACGAGCGAGTAGCCCTTGGCCTCGATGCGGCGCAGCACCTCCCCGGTCAGGTCGCGCCGGACGCCGTCCGGCTTGACGAGGACGAGGGTGCGCTGGACGTCGGTCTGCGTGGCCACGCGCGGCACCCTAGCGGAGCGGAGCCCGGCACCCGGGCTGGCAGGATGTCGGCCCCCACCCGGAGGAGGACGACGTGAGCCGGCGCAGCGACCGCGAGGACACCCGCGCGCAGGAGGACGCCCTGCGCGCCGCCCGCGAGGAGGCCGCCGACGTGCTGGCCGACCTCGCCGCCGAGGCGAAGGCCCTGTCCAAGGCGTACGCCTCCCGCTCGGGGCGCGTGCCGGACGGCGCGGCCCTGGCCGGGCTGGTGGACGCCGCGCGGCGCGCCGAGGAGGCCGTGGACCTCGCCGCGCACGACCTGGCGACCGCCCGCGGCGAGGACGCCTGAGCCCTGCCGCCGCAGCAGCCCGATACCACCCCGGACGGCTGCAGCGGTAGACCCCCCGGCGTGCACATCGAGGAGGGGCGCAGGACCATCGAGCACGGGCTCCGCACCGGAGCACCACGTCCCGCGCGGACGTCCCCTTCGAGCTCGAGGAGCCCGGCATGTCAGCGGACCACCCCGACCGGCCGGCGGCCACCGCCGCCGACCACGAAGAAGAACGGCGCACCACCACCAAGGTGGTGCTCATCTCGGTCGTCGCCGCCATCGGCGGTTTCCTGTTCGGTTTCGACACCGCCGTCATCAACGGCGCGGTGGATGCCGTCACCGGTCAGTTCGGGCTCAGCGCCTTCCTGTCCGGTTTCGCCGTCTCCTGCGCCCTGCTCGGCGCCGCCGTCGGAGCCTGGTTCGCCGGCCGCATCGCCGACCGCTTCGGCCGCAAGTCCGTCATGGTCCTCGGCGGCGTGCTCTTCGCGATCAGCGCCGTCGGCTCCGCCTTCGCCTTCGCGGTCTGGGACCTCATCCTGTGGCGCGTGGTCGGCGGCATCGGCGTCGGCGTCGCCTCCGTCATCGCCCCGACCTACATCGCCGAGGTGGCTCCCGCACACGTGCGCGGCCGGCTGGCCTCGCTCCAGCAGCTGGCCATCACCGTCGGCATCTTCGCCGCCCTGCTCTCCGACGCCTTCATCGCCAACACCGCCGGCGGCGCCGGCGAGGAGACGTGGCTGGGCTGGGAGGCGTGGCGGTGGATGTTCCTCGTCGGCATCATCCCCTCGCTCGTGTGGGCGTTCCTGGCCCTGCAAGTGCCCGAGTCGCCGCGCTACCTCATCGCCAAGGGCCACACGCAGCGCGCCACCGACGTGCTGCGCGAGGTGCTCGGCACCCGCAACCTCGGGGCCCTGCAGCGCAAGGTCGCCGACATCCGCGCCAGCATGCAGCGCGAGGACGAGCCGAGCCTGCGCGACCTGCGCGGCTCGCGCCTGGGCCTGCAGCCCATCGTCTGGGTCGGTCTGCTGCTGTCGGTCTTCCAGCAGGCCGTCGGCATCAACGTGATCTTCTACTACTCCACCTCGCTGTGGCGCTCCGTCGGCTTCGAGTCCAACCAGGCGTTCACCACGTCCACCATCACGTCGGTGACGAACGTGGTCGTCACCTTCATCGCCATCGCCACCGTCGACAGGATCGGCCGCAAGCCGCTGCTGATCGCCGGTTCCGCCACCATGTTCATCGCCCTGGGCGTCATGTCGGTGGCCTTCTCCCAGTCCGTCGGCAGCGGTGAGGACCTCTCCCTGCCCGGCGCCTGGGGCCCGGTCGCCGTGGTCGCCGCCAACCTCTTCGTCATCGGCTTCGGCGCCACCTGGGGCCCGATCGTGTGGGTGCTGCTGGGCGAGATGTTCCCCAACCGCATCCGCGCCGCCGCCCTCGCGGTGGCCGCGGCCGCCCAGTGGATCGCGAACTTCACCATCTCCACGACGTTCCCGCCGATGTCCGAGCACCTGGGCCTGACGTTCTCCTACGGCGTGTACGCCGCGTTCGCGCTGCTGTCGTTCTTCTTCGTCCTCAAGGCCGTGCCGGAGACGAAGGGCCGCGAGCTCGAGGAGATGGGTTCCGAGGACTCCGTCCGCTCCGCTTGAGCCTCCCCACCACTCGGGCCGGGTCCGGGCCCGGGTGGTGGGGTGTTCTCATCGCCGGGCTCTCCGCCCGCAGCCAGGTGCGCACGTCACCCGGGTGCCCGCGGCGGGCTCCGGACGCCCGGCGACGAGGACACCCCACCACCCTTCGACCTCACCGCTCGTGGGGGCCCCGGCCCCAGCGACACCGCAGCGCGAGGAGGGAGGCGGCGGGTGCGGAGGCCGGCGTCCGGAGCCCGCCC
>NZ_JBJLSE010000147.1:0-5990 GCF_050871845.1 Kineococcus arenarius subsp. arenarius | reverse complement strand
GGCTGCGGTGGTGGGCGTGGTGCTGGCCGTGGTGGGCTCTGGACGCTCGTGGGGCGAGGCGGTGACCCTGACGGCCTTCGGCATCGGCTACGCCGGGGTGGTGGCGGTGCTGCTGCACGCCACGGTCGTGGCTGGTCGAGCCGCGCGTGCGGTGCATCCGCGCCGTTGACGACTTGCTCTTCGACGAGATCGCGATGTCCGCGGCACAAGCGCGAGGTCGGCGGCGGATCGAGAGGCGCGAGCGGCTCGCTTCAGTGAGTCGGCCGTTGTCGCAGCTGCAGCGGCTGGTGGTTCAACGGGCCGTTGCGGGCCTCGATAAAGACTTCCTCGTCCTGGTGCACCTGCACCTGCAGGGTGCCGGCGCCCAGGGGTGCCCCGGTGCCGCGGTAGCGCCAGAACGCTTCGAGCGTGTGCTGACCTGGCTCGAGGGTGAAGACGCTGGTGCGACCCCACGCCAAGGCGTGCTCGGTTCCGTCCAGGCAGAGGTACGGCTTGGCGGCAGGCCTCAGCAGCAGGGCGTTCATCCAGTGAGGTCGAGCCAGGAAGCTCAAGCGTGCCCCGCGCTGGCTGGTGCCTCGGGCGGTGTCGCTCACGACCTCACTCTTGCACCGGTCACTGCAGCGGCGGCCACCACTCGCACTTCGACAAGTCCGTGAAGTCATCGACCGGCCATGATCGCGCTCGGAGGGCGGGATGACCGGTAGATCAGGCGCTTGCCTCAAGGACCGCGGCGTTGTCGCAGGGGCCGGTCGTCACCGTCCTCGACGTAGCTGATCTCGACGTCGGGCAGCTCGTTCTGCAGCTGGTAGGCCAAGCCCAAGCCCTCGTCTCGCCAGGCCCGCTCCTGCTCGGCGTCGGGCCAGCGGTAGTCAGTCCGGCCGAGAGCGTTGTAGCGCTCGTTCCATCTCCGCAGCTGCCCGACGAGCTCGTCGCTGGCACCGAACTCGCCCGGGTCGACTGTGCCCATGTGGTCGACGTCGCTGTCCCAGACCGGGTCCTGAACGCCCCACTCGGCCATGACCCGCAGGGCGACGGGGCGGTAGGGCTCCTGCACCTGATGAGCATGGCACCCGATGCCCAGCCTCGGGATCACGCCAGTGGAAGCGGGATCACCCCATCGCGGTCTGGTCTGGCCGCTTGCTCATCGGCATGACCGCGAGAACGTCTCCTGGCGACCCGCAGGACGAAACCGGTGGAACCCGGTCACCGCTCACTGGTAGGAGACGAACACCGGCGACGGGTCCACCGCGACGGTCTCCGCCGGGGTGAACGTCGGGTCGTCCTCGTCGAGGAAGTTCTTCCACCCCCACACCAACCCGGGCGGTCCCTGGGACGTCAGCACCCCGTAGGTGGCCTCCTTCATGCCCGGCGTGCCGTGCCCGTCGGCGTGCACGACGGTCACGAGCTCGTCCCGGCCGGTGTCCACGGTCTCGCGGTCGCGCACCATGGAGGTGCGGAACTGGTGCAGCAGGAACACCTTCTGGGGCAGGGTGTTCTCCCGCACCAGCTGCGCCAGCCAGTCGCCGACGGCGTTCACCTCGTCCGCGCCCACCGACCCGATCTGGCGCAGGTGCACCTGGCCGGGCGCCAGCCGCCACTCCGGGTCCAGGGCGAGCCCGACGTGCGGGCGCAGCAGCAGCGACTCGTAGCGCTTCGCCTGGGTGAGGAAGTCGGTGCGGCCCGGCTGCAGGTCCAGGACGACGGCGACACCGGCCCGCCCGGCGGCGTCCACCCACTCCTCCAGCTCGGCCGGGTCGACCTCGTTGGAGTAGTCGCCGTCCGGGCCCGGCGAACCGGAGGCCACCGTGGTGATGATCTCCAGCGTGGGCACCGCCGGCCGCTCGTCGAGGCCGTCGTAGCGGCTCGCCAGCTCCCGGGCCCGTTCCAGGGTGGCGTCCAGCGGCTGCTCGCCCAGCAACCCCAGGCTCGGTGCCCCCGGGTGCCCGTACAGGGCGACCAGTCGCCGGTCCGCCAGCGGCAGCTGCCCGCCGCCGGGCACCTGCGCCCCGGTGGCGGCGGTCTCGACGCGGGCGGCGAAGACGTCCTGCGCCGCGAAGGCGGGGCCCAGCCCGACCACGTGCTGCGGCGCGGCGGCGTGCAGCGCCTCCACGACCGCACCGTCGGCGCGCGGGTCGCCCGACGGCACGGTCAGCACCTGCGCCCCCACGGCCCGCGCCGTGGCCGCGGCGGCGGCCTCCCACGCGGCTCCCGTGAGCAGCACGACGGTGCCGGTGCCGCCTCCCGCGGCGGCGGGGCGGGGGTCGTCGGCCTCCTCCACGTCCGGGTCGCCGCGCTCGGTCAGCGCCTGCTCGGCCCACGTCGCGGCCGCCCCGCCGACCGTGAGGACCTCCTCGGCGCCCAGCCGGCGCACCTCCCCGGCCGTCGCGGCACCCGGCAGCAGCAGCGGCACACCCAGTCCGGCCGCCACCGCCGCACCCCGCTCCAGCGAGGCCGGCTCGTCCGCGGCCACGACCACCGACGGGCTGGTGTCCAGCAGGTGGGCGCTGAGCGCCACCGCCGCCTCCGGTGCGGTGGCCGCACCCAGCACCGCGCTGCGCCCCGCGGGCCGCGCGAGCACCGCGCCGGACGACGTGGTGGCGGAGGCGGCGGCGCGCTGCCCCTCGCCCGCACCGCCACCCGCACCGCCACCCTCGCCGGCGGCCGAGGAGGTGCAGGAGGTCAGGGCGAGCGCCAGGACGAGCAGGCCGCTGGCTGTGCGTGCGTGGATGGCGTGCTCCCGGGGGTCGCGCAACGGACCGTTCGGGGACAGCCTGCCAGGTGCCGGAGCCCGCCCACCGCGACCGCGCCCGCTGGCGCGCCGGGCCCCGCGGACGAGACTGGACCGCGCCCGGCGGCTCCGGCCCCACCGCGACGAGAGGACCCCCACGTGCCCACCTGGTTCATCACCGGCTGCTCCACCGGCCTCGGCCGCTCCCTCGCGGAGGCCGTGCTGGCCTCCGGCGAGAACGCCGTCGTCACCGCCCGCGACGTGGAGCGCGTGCGCGACCTGGAGGAGCAGCACCCCGGCACCGCCCTGGCGCTCGCGCTGGACGTGACCGACCCCGCGCAGGTGGCCGACGCGGTGCACCGGGCCGAGGAGCGCTTCGGCGGCGTCGACGTCCTGGTCAACAACGCCGGGTACGGCTACCGCGCCGCCGTCGAGGAGGGCGACGACGCCGACGTGCGGCGGTTGTTCGACACCCACGTGTTCGGGGCGGTCGCCACGGCCAAGGCGGTGCTGCCCGGCATGCGCGCCCGGCGCTCCGGCGCGATCGTCAACCTCTCCTCCATCGGCGCGCACGTGTGCCCGCCCGGCTCCGGGTACTACGCCGCCGTCAAGGCGGCCCTGGAGGCGCTGTCCACCTCGATGCGCCAGGAACTGGCACCCCTGGGGATCAGCGTGACGATCGTCGCACCCGGTGGTTTCCGCACCGACTTCGCCGGCCGTTCGCTGACGCAGTCCGCCGAGGCGATCGCCGACTACGCCGAGACCGCCGGCAAGCGCCGCAAGGAGAACGACACCGTCCACGGCACCCAGCCCGGGGACCCCGCGAAGGCCGCGCAGGCGATCATCACCGCGGTGCGCTCACCCGAACCGCCCGGCCGGCTCTTCCTGGGCGGCGACGCGGTGGGCGCGTTCCGCGGCGTCCTCGACGCCCAGCGCGCGGAGCTGGACGCGTGGCAGGAGCTCAGCACGAGCACCGACTTCGGCGACTGACCGGCCGCGGGCCCGGCGCCCGGAGGGGTGGGACCCGCGGCCGGGCTCGCGGTCCTCACCCCTCCCGCGCGCCGCGCAACCGCTCCATCTCGCGCCGGTCCCGCTTCGTGGGGCGCCCGGCACCGCGGTCGCGGTTGCCGAACGCCCCGAAGAACTCGTCCTTCGGCGGTGGGGGAGGGGAGTTGTCGACGTACGCCTGCGCGGCCACCGGCGCACCCACCCGCTTGGTCAGCGGCTGCACCACCTCGAAGACCTTCTCGTAGCCCTCGGCGCGCACCCGCACCTCGTCGCCGGGCACCACCTTCGTGGCGGGTTTCGCGCGCTCGCCGTTCACGCGCACGTGCCCCGCCTTGACGGCTGCCGCGGCGACCGAGCGGGTCTTGTACAGCCGCACCGCCCAGACCCACTGGTCGACCCTCGTCACGCCCCCACCGCCCGCGTCACGAACCCGCGAGGACCCCGTCGACCAGTTCCTGCGCCTCGGACTGCACCCGGCGCAGGTGGTCGCCGCCCTTGAAGGACTCCGCGTAGATCTTGTAGACGTCCTCGGTGCCGGAGGGGCGCGCGGCGAACCACGCGTTCTCCGTGACGACCTTCAGCCCGCCGACCTTCGCGCCGTTGCCGGGCGCCTCGGTGAGCTTGGCGACGATGCGCTCGCCGGCGAACTCCTCGGCGGTGACCTGGTCGGCGGACAGCTTCGACAGGGTCGCCTTCTGCTCGCGGGTGGCGGCGGCGTCGCTGCGCACGTACTGCGGCGCGCCGTGCTTCGCGGTCAGGTCGCCGTAGTGCTCGCTGGGGGTGCGGCCGGTGGTGGCGATGATCTCCGAGGCCAGCAGCGCCAGCAGGATGCCGTCCTTGTCGGTGCTCCACACCGACCCGTCGCGGCGCAGGAACGACGCGCCGGCGCTCTCCTCGCCGCCGAAGCCGACGGAGGAGTCCAGCAGGCCCGGCACGAACCACTTGAACCCGACGGGCACCTCCAGCAGCGCGCGCCCCAGGTCCTCGGCCACCCGGTCGATCATCGAGCTGGACACCAGCGTCTTGCCGATCGCCGCGCCGGCCGGCCAGCCGTCGCGGGTGGAGAACAGGTACTGGATCGCCACCGCGAGGTAGTGGTTGGGGTTCATCAGGCCCGCGTCGGGGGTGACGATGCCGTGCCGGTCGGAGTCGGCGTCGTTGCCGGTGGCGACCTGGAACTCCGAGCGGCGGTCGATGAGGGAGTGCATCGCCGACGGGGAGGAGCAGTCCATGCGGATCTTGCCGTCCCAGTCGAGCGTCATGAACCGCCAGGTGGGGTCCACCAGCGGGTTCACGACCGTCAGGTCCAGGCGGTGCCGCTCGGCGATCGCCGCCCAGAACTCCACGCTCGCCCCGCCCAGGGGGTCGGCGCCGATGCGCACCCCGGCGGAGCGGATCGCGTCGATGTCCAGCACGTTGGGCAGGTCGTCGACGTAGGTGCCGAGGAAGTCGTAGCCCTGCGCGGCGGTGCGGGCCCTGGCGAACGGGATGCGCCGCACACCTTCCAGGCCCGCCTCGAGGTACGCGTTGGCCTTCTTCGCGATCCAGCCGGTGGCGTCGGTGTCGGCGGGGCCGCCGTTCGGCGGGTTGTACTTGAAGCCGCCGTCGCGCGGCGGGTTGTGCGAGGGGGTGACGACGATGCCGTCGGCCAGGCCGGACCCGGTGGTGCGGATGCGCGAACCGTCCCGGTTGGCGCGCAGGATCGCGTGCGAGACCGCCGGCGTCGGGGTCCAGCTGTCGCGGTCGTCCACGAGGACGGTGACGTCGTTGGCGGCCAGCACCTCCAGCGCCGAGCTCCACGCCGGCTCCGACAGGGCGTGGGTGTCGCGGCCCAGGAACAGCGGGCCGTCGTAGCCCTGTTCGCGGCGGTAGTCCACGATCGCCTGGGTCGTGGCGAGGATGTGCTGCTCGTTGAACGCCCCGTCCAGGCTGGACCCGCGGTGCCCGGAGGTGCCGAAGGTGACGCGCTGGCCGACGTCGGAGGGGTCCGGGGTCAGCGCGTAGTAGGCCGTCACGACGTGCGCGACGTCGATGAGGTCCGAGGCTTCGGCGTGCTGGCCCGCGCGCGGGTTCGTCATGGTCCCTCTTCCGTGCCGGTGGTGTCCTGGCGTGCGGGTCGATCGTGCACCCGCACCCCTCACCCTGCCAGCCCTCCCGCCGGTTTCCCCCGCACCCGCCCCCCGGGGGGGGGGGCGGGGCGGGGCGGGGGGGCGGGCCGGCCGGCCAGGGGGGGGGGGGGGGGCGGGGGGGCGGG
>NZ_JBJLSE010000146.1:0-6038 GCF_050871845.1 Kineococcus arenarius subsp. arenarius | reverse complement strand
CCGCACCGCTTCGGCGGTGCGGGGCTCTCGTGCTCGCGGGTTCGTGCGCACCGGCTGGACCGGCGCGCAGCGCGGGGATCAGCGCTGGGCGCGGTCCGCGCGGGCGATGGCGTCCTCCAGCTCCTCGCGCATCGGCGCCACGCGGTCCTGGTCGGGGTGCTCCCCCAGGGCCTTGAGGTGCCGGCGCGCCTCGGCGAGGCGACCGGCGTCGATGGCGGCGGCCACCAGGTGGCGACCGGCCTCGACGTCGTGCTCGCGGGGGCGCCAGTGGCCCACCCCGAGGCTGAGCGCCTCGTCGTTCATCCCGGCCTCGCGCAGGATCGCGAGCGCCTGGGCCAGTCCCGTGCCGGAGGGGTCGCGCTCGGCGGCGATGCCCAGGCGGCGCAGCGCGGCCTCCCGGTCGTCGTGCAGGGAGAGCCGGCCCAGCACCAGCAGCGGCCGCCAGGCCCGCGGGCTCTGCGCGAGCTCCTCGGCCAGCGCCCACACGGCGTTGTCGGCGGCGCGGCGCGCGTCCTCGGCCTCGTGCCCCTCGGCGGGGTCGTCGGCCACGTGCGCCTCGGCGGCCCGGGCCCGCACGGTCTCGACCAGGACGTCGAACGCCTCGGCGTCGTTCGGGTCCTCCTGCAGCGTCTCGCGCAGGGCGGCCTCGTTCACGACCGGTTCCGCCGGGGGGGCTTGGCGGCGGCGCCTGCGCCGCCCCACCTCCTCCGGCCGGGTCCCCTGCGCGGGGCGTCGGCGCCAGCGGTCGAGCAGTCCCATGCGTCTCCTCCCCGGTGTCCTCGTCGGCTCCCGCGGCGGGACCGGCACGTCCTGCGGTGCCGGCCACCGGGGCCGGCGGGTGCCGGTGCAGGAGCGTGACCCCGCTCTCGAACCCTAGCCCAGGGGCCCGTCCGGGGCCCGTCGCCGTACGCTCGCACCCGTGCGCCCGCACCCGGAGGAGCTGTCCGAGGACACCGTGCGGCAGCTGGAGGCGGCTGCCGGCACGTTCGCCTCGGCGATCGCGGCGCGCATGGACGAGGGGCTGCCCTGGTACGCGGCGCTGCCGCCGGACGAGCGGTCCTGGGTGGGGATGGTGGCGCAGGCCGGTTTCACCGACTTCGTGCGCTGGCTGACCGAGCCGGACCCCGCGGTGCTGGCGGCCACGGCGGTGTTCAGCACCGCCCCGCGGGAGCTGATGCGCTCGGTGACGCTGCAGCAGACGGTGGAGCTGGTGCGCACGGCCATCACCGTCGTGGAGGAGGGGCTGGACGCCGTCGTGGGCGAGGAGCGCCCCGGGGAGCAGGTGCGCGCGCGCGAGGCGCTGCTGCGCTACTCCCGGGAGGTGGCGTTCGCGGCGGCGGCCGTGTACGCGCGGGCCGCGGAGACCCGCGGCGCCTGGGACGCGCGGCTGGAGGCCCTCGTCGTGGACGCCGTGCTGCGCGGCGACGGGGAGGACACCATCGCCTCCCGGGCCGCGGCCCTGGGGTGGACGATGGACGCGCCCACGGCCGTGGTGATCGGCGCCGCCGGGGAGCAGACCCCCGGGGGGGTGGTGCCGCGGGTGCGCAAGGCGGCCCGCGCCGCGGGCGGGGAGGCGCTGGTCGGCGTGCAGGGCGACCGGCTGGTCGTCGTGCTCTCGGGGGTGGCCGACCTGCGCGGGACGGCGGCGCAGCTGGCGGCCGAGGAGTTCGGCCCGGGCCCGGTGGTGGTGGGCCCGACCGTGCCGTCCCTGCCGGTGGCGGCGCGCTCGGCGCGCGCGGCGCTGGCGGGGGTGGTCGCCGCGCGGGCGTGGCCGCGCGCACCGCGGCCGGTGGAGGCCGACGACCTGCTGCCCGAGCGCGCCCTGTCCGGCGACGCGACGGCGCGGCGCGCCCTGGTCGACCGCGCCTACGTCCCGCTGGCGCGCGCCGGTGGCGCGCTGCTGGAGACCCTGGCCGCGTACCTGGACTCGGGCGGGTCGCTGGAGGCGTGCGCGCGCTCGTTGTTCGTGCACGCCAACACCGTGCGCTACCGCCTGCGCCGGGTCGGGGAGGTGTGCGGCTGGACGCCCGCCGAACCGCGCGAGCGCTTCGTGCTGCAGGTGGCGCTGGCGCTGGGCCGGCTGGCGCAGGCGGGCCCCCCGAGCGGTCGCGAGACCGGGGAGCCCGCCGCGGCCGACCGGGACCGGTGAGCTGTGACGGCTCCTCACGCTCAGTGAAGTGCCTGGGGTCGCCGCCGAGCTGCTTGTAGGTTTCCCACAACAGGGGCGGGCAAAGTCCGTGAGCGTCGTCACCGTGAACACCAGGTGGCGCAGTGCACGCTCGTCAGGTGCTCGTCTTCGTCTTCCCCGGCCAGGGTTCGCAGTCCCCGGGCTTCCTGGCCCCCTGGCTGGAACTGCCCGGCGTCGCCGACCGCCTGCGGTGGGCCTCCGCCGTGGTCGGTGACGACCTCGTGGCGCACGGCACCGTCTCCGACGCCGAGACGCTGCGCGACACCGCCGTGGCCCAGCCCCTCATCGTCGCCGCCGGCCTGGTGGTCCTGCGCGAGCTGGTGCAGGGTCCCGAGCAGCTGGCGGCGGTCGCCGGCGCCGTCGCCGGGCACTCCGTCGGCGAGCTGACCGCCGCGGCGGCCACCGGGGCCCTGAGCCCCGAGCAGGCCCTGGTGCTGGTGCGCGAGCGCGGGCGGGCCATGGCGAGCGCCGCGGCCGCGCACCCCACCGGCATGAGCGCCGTCCTCGGCGGCGACCCCGCCGAGGTCGCCGCGACCCTGTCCCGGCTGGGCCTGACGGCCGCCAACGACAACGGCGGCGGGCAGGTCGTGGCCGCCGGCGAGCTGAGCGCCCTGGCCGCGCTGGCCGACGAGCCCCCCGCGAGGGCCCGGGTGGTGCCGCTGCAGGTGGCCGGCGCCTTCCACACCGAGCACATGGCGCCCGCGGTCGGGACGCTGCGCGAGCTGGCGGCGGGCCTGGAGCCGGGCACCGCCAGCGTGCCGCTGGCCGCCAACGCCGACGGCGAGCTGGTCACCGACGGCGGCGAGCTGCTGCGGCGCCTGGTGGCGCAGGTCAGCCGGCCGGTGCGCTGGGACCTGTGCACCGAGGCGTTCCGGCGCCTGGGCGTCACCGCGCTGATCGAGCTGGCGCCGGCCGGCACGCTGGTGAACCTCGCCAAGCGCCAGCTGAAGGGGATCGACGTCCTCGCCCTGAAGACGCCCGCCGACCTCGAGCGGGCCCGAACCGTGATCGCCGAGCACGGGGCCGCCGCGGCCGTCCCGGCCGGCGCAGGAGGCGTCCAGTGACCGACATCCAGGCCCCCGCCGCGCGCCACTCGCGCATCCTCGGGATCGGCGCGCACCGCCCGCCGCGGATCATCGACAACGAGGAGGTGTGCACCTGGATCGACTCCTCCGACGAGTGGATCCAGCAGCGCACCGGCATCCGCACCCGCCGCTGGGCGGCCGAGGACGTCGGCGTCGTGGAGATGTCCGAGGACGCCGCGGCCAAGGCGCTGGCCGCCGCGGGGCTGACCGGCTCCGACGTCGACGCGGTCGTGCTGGCGACCGTGTCCTACCCGTACCAGACCCCGGCCGCCGCCGCGGTCCTGGCCGACCGCCTCGGCGCCACGCCCGCCGCGGCCTTCGACATCTCCGCCGGCTGCGCCGGCTTCTGCCACGGCATCGCCCTGGCCAGCGACCTCGTGCGCGGCGGCACCGCCGGCACCGTGCTGGTCGTGGGCGTGGACAAGCTGTCCGACTTCACGGACAAGCACGACCGTTCCACGGCGTTCCTGTTCGCCGACGGCGCCGGCGCCGCCGTGGTGGGCGCCTCCGACGAGGTCGGCATCGGTCCCACGGTGTGGGGCTCGGACGGTTCGCAGGCCGACGCCATCCGCTCGAGGTTCTCCTGGCTGGACCTGCGCGCCTCCCCCGCCGCGGCCGCCGACCCCATCGCCGCGGAGGCCGCCGCCCAGGAGCCGGAGAAGTGGCCGTACCTGGAGCAGCAGGGCCAGTCGGTGTTCCGCTGGGCGGTCTGGCAGATGGCGCCCGTCGCCCAGCGCGCCCTGGACGCCGCGGGCGTGCGCGCCGAGGAGATCGACGTGTTCGTGCCGCACCAGGCGAACGCGCGCATCATCGATGCGATGGTCAAGCAGCTGAAGCTGCCGGAGTCCGTGCACGTGGCCCGCGACATCGTCGACATGGGCAACACCTCGGCCGCCAGCGTGCCGCTGGCCATGGAGCGCGCCGTGGCCGACGGGCACGCCCCCTCCGGGGGACTGGCCCTGCTCATCGGCTACGGCGCCGGGCTGTCCTACGCCGCGCAGGTCGTGCGCCTGCCCTGAGCCGCCCCCGCGGCCCCCACCAGCCCCCTGGGCGCTCACCGGCGCACCAGGCCGACGAGGTGGACCGGGTTCCCGGCCACCCCCACCGAAGGAGCGACGCATGGCCAGCGAGCAGGAGATCCTCAGCGGTCTCGCCGAGATCGTGAACGAGGAGACGGGCCTGCCCACCGACAGCGTTCAGGCCGACAAGTCCTTCACCGAGGACCTCGACATCGACTCGCTGTCGATGATGACGATCGTCGTGAACGCCGAGGAGAAGTTCGGGGTGCGCATCCCCGACGAGGACGTGAAGAACCTGCGGACGGTGGGCGACGCCGTCGCCTACATCTCCCAGGCCCAGGGCTGAGCAGCCCGCACCGCCGCGAGGCCGGCCCGCACGCAGCGGGCCGGCCCGGCACCGCAGCCGTCACCGCTCGAGAAGGAGTTGACCGACCATGACCGCGACCGCTCGCCGCGTCGTCGTCACCGGGATGGGAGCGACGACACCGCTCGGCGGGGACGTCCGATCCACCTGGGAGGCCGCCCTCGCCGGCCGCTCGGGAGCGCGCACCATCAGCGCCCCCTGGACCGAGGAGTACGACCTGCCCGTCACGTTCGCCGCGCAGGCGGCCGTGCCGGCCGAGGAGGTCCTGGAGCGCCGCGAGGTCAAGCGCCTGGACCCCTCCCAGCAGTTCGCCGTGATCGCCGCCCGGGAGGCGTGGGCCGACGCCGGGAGCCCGGACGTGGACCCGCTGCGGCTGGCCTCGGTGGTGGCCACCGGCATCGGCGGCATCTGGACCCTGCTGACCGCCTACGACACCCTGCGCGAGAAGGGCGCCCGCCGCGTCCTGCCGCTGACGGTGCCGATGCTCATGGGCAACGGGCCGACCTCGGCGATCAGCCTGGAGTTCACCGCCCGCGCCGGTGCGCACACCCCCGTCAGCGCGTGCGCCTCGGGCGCGGAGGCCCTGGCCTACGGCGCCGACATGATCCGCACGGGTCGCGCCGACGTGGTCATCGCCGGCGGCACGGAGGCGGCCATCCACCCCCTGCCGATCGCCTCGTTCGCGTCGATGCACGCGCTGTCGCGGCGCAACGAGGACCCGGCGCGGGCGTCGCGGCCCTTCGACACCGGGCGCGACGGCTTCGTCCTGGGCGAGGGCGCGGGCATCGTCGTGCTGGAGTCCGAGGAGCACGCCCGGGCGCGCGGCGCGCGGATCCACGCCGAGCTGCTCGGCGCGGGCCTGTCGGCCGACGCGCACCACGTCGCCGCTCCCGAGCCGGAGGGCGCCGGCGTCAGCCGCGCCGTGCGCGACGCCCTGCACGCGTCGGGCGTGACCCCGGGCGACGTCTGCCACGTCAACGCCCACGCCACCTCCACCCCCGCGGGTGACGTGGCCGAGGACAAGGGTCTGCGCCTGGCGCTGGGCGACGCCGCGGAGGGCATCGCGGTCTCGGCGACCAAGTCGATGACCGGTCACCTGCTGGGTGCGGCCGGCGCGGTGGAGAGCATCCTGACGGTGCTGGCCCTGCGCGAGCGGATGGCGCCGCCGACGATCAACGTGGAGGACCTCGACCCGGACGTCACCCTGGACGTCGTGCGCAAGGACCCGCGCCCGCTGGAGCGCGAGGGCCGGCTGGTCGGCGTCAACAACGCCTTCGGCTTCGGCGGGCACAACGTCAGCGTGGTGTTCGCCTCCGCCTGAGGCGCCACCGGGCCGACCCGCCGGGAACGCGCGAGGGCCCCGCACCCACCGGGTGCGGGGC
>NZ_JBJLSE010000145.1:0-6139 GCF_050871845.1 Kineococcus arenarius subsp. arenarius | reverse complement strand
TGTGGGTGCAGCTGGCCGACGGCGGCTTCATCTCCGCCGACCTGGTCGCCGGTGACCGTGGTCTGCCGATGCGCGAGGCCAAGCCCGAGGCCAAGCCCGAGGCCAAGCCCGAGGCCAAGCCCGAGGCGGCCGGAGCTGAGTCGGTAGCGTCCGCACAGGTCAGCGGCCCCGCAACTTCTTATCCCACGCTAGACAACTGGGGAATGCCGTCGGACAAGAAGTTTTGCGGCACATGGCCGCAATTCTGCGAAGTTGCTCCCTGGCCTCAAGACCACGCGGGCGAATTAGTGCCTCTTGATTATTGCGCAAGTCGCCCTCAGAAGGATATTCCGGGACGCCAAGATGAATGCATAAAGGCCTTTGCCGAGGCGGAGCCTTTCCAGGGCACTCCGCCAGGATGGTTTGATAGGGGGTTCTTTTGGGCTTTTGAGCAAAGTGGCATTTTTGAGGGAGTTGAGTGCGCTTCTGACCCAAGTGTTTCATGGGCGTGCGGCGAAACCTTCGGATCAGTGGCGGGACCTTTTGGCAAGCTTCTAAAGCTTCGGAAAGTTGCTGAAGCTTCAGAAGGGGTTGAGGATGCATCGGATGGCATGAAGGCGCTTCGCCCGGTTGGTGACGCCCTTGAGTCGATTGATGATGTCCTTGTCAATCCTCATCTTCTGAGTGGAAAAACGCCAGCGCAGGTAGAGGTAATGATTGGCAATACGCCTGGCTGGCGTGTTGAAACTTTGGGCAAGGGTAAGCATAAGGGTCAGGGCTGGGTTTTGCGCCGGTACAACGATCGAGGAAACCCCTCGGGCGAGCAGATTCGGTGGCACCCTGGTGGAGGACACCACGGTTCTGAGCCTTACTGGCGAGTGGTGGGGCCGAATGGCGACCTAGGGGGGGAGATTCGATGAAAGATGTCGCATACGTGCAAAAATTTGTTGATGTTTTGAATCTTCTGAGTTCTGCTGCATCTCAGCAGATTTCTTTCTTGGAAAAGAGAAACTTCCCCGTCGATGAGTTGGCCCTCATGTTCGATGACTACTTTGCTCCTTGGCGGCATTTAGCGGAAGGCGAGATTCCGGCAGAGGTGAAAGCCGTATTGAAGGAGCTTGATGATTACTTGACGAGAATGAGTGGAGTTTCTAGCAATTGGAGTTACGAAGCCTTGGGGTCGGCCGATGATTGGCAAACCGTCAGGCAACTAGCTCGCCGTTGCATAAAAGAGATTTGGCGTTCAAGCTTTGCCTTCGATTCTTAGGGAGCGGTACAGCGTGGCGCGCGAGACGCCCACGGCCGCGGCGGCCTCACCGGTGGTGCTCCCGGCGGCCAGCAGGCCGCGCGCGGCCGCCAGCTTCGCCGGGGTCATCACCGCTGGCCGTCCTCCGCGCCGGCCGCGGGCGGCGGCTGCTTCTAGGCCGGCGGTGGTGCGCTCCTTGAGCAGGTCGCGCTCGAACTCCCCCAGCGCCCCGAAGAGGTGCAGCACCAGGCGCCCGGTGGCGGTGGTGGTGTCGATGGACTCCGTCAGGGAGCGGAAGCCCACTCCCCTGCCGTCGAGGTCGTCGATCAGCTGCAGCAGGTGGCGCAGGGAGCGGGCCAGGCGATCCAGGCGCCAGACGATGAGGACGTCGCCGGGCCCCAGGCGGGCGAGGACGTCGTCCAGGGCGGGGCGGGCGGCCAGGGCGCCGGAGGCGGTGTCGGTCCAGACCCGGTAGCAGCCGGCCGCGGCCAGGGCGTCGTGCTGCAGGGCAGGGTCTTGGGCGGTGGTGGAGACGCGGGCGTAGCCGAGCAGGTGACCGGGTCGTTGTCGGGTTTGCGAGCTGGTCGAGCGCGCGGGTGAGGTGGCGGGCGTATGGGCGGGCACAGCCGGGACCGTCTCAGAAAGCACCGACCGGCCGCTGGTGAGACGGATGTTTCGGGCACGGGTTGTGAGACGGCGTGTCGCGGCCCGGCGGCCCCTCCCCCGCGGTGTCTCGAAAACGGTCGCTTCTGAGATGGCCTGGTCAGGTCCTGACCACACGGTCATGTCGATGTCCGGGCACAAGCTGAGCACGACGATCACCCGCCTACCGCTGATGAGCGTGCAGTCCCAGAGCAGAGTCACGGGCCTGCACCCGAGCATGCCGAGCAGTCCAGAGCGGTACTTCCCCGACGGCCGCGTCCACCGAAGATGGATCCCGGCGGGCAGACTGCTGGCATGGCCGCACTACAGGTGGAGGGCATCTCCTTCAGGTACACCGGTGCGAACGCGCTATCCGAGGTCACCTTCACCGTCGGGCCAGGCGTGACCGCACTGCTGGGCGTCAACGGCGCCGGCAAGTCCACGCTGATGTCGATCTGCGCGGGCCTGCTCACCCCCAAGACCGGCGCAGTGCACATCGCCTCACACGCCCTGTACTCCCGCACGCACCGCCGCGCCGCCTTGGCCGCGGTGTCGCTGATGCCGCAGGCGACGTCCTTTCCCGCCAACCTCACCGCCCGCGACGTCGTCACCTACCTCGGCTGGCTGCGGGGCCTGCCGCGCTCAGCGGCCTCAGCCCGCGCTGAGGAGTGCCTGGTCGCGGTCGGCCTGCACGAGGTCGCCGACCGCAAGTGCGGCACCTTCTCCGGCGGCATGACCCGCCGCCTGGCCCTGGCCCAAGCCCTCGTCTCACAGCCGGAAGTGATCCTGCTCGATGAGCCCAGCACCGGGCTGGACCCTCAGCAGCGACGCGGCATGGTCGAGCTGATCCGCGCCCTGCCTGCCACCGTGCTGCTGAGCAGCCACGTCGTCGAAGACGTCGAAGACCTCGCCGCCCACGTCATCGTCCTCGCCGGCGGGCGCGTCGTCTTCGACGGCACCACCGCCGCCTTGACCGAAAGCATCGAGGTCACCGGCCGCCGCAGCGCGGTCGAAGCCGGATTCCTGCGCGCCATCGCCGCGGAGAGCACCCACCCCGACGGTGCACCGGGCACACCGGGCGCACGAGAGCGAGGGGCTCGGTGACCGGGCTGCGGTTGTGGCTGCGCCGCGGGCTCGGCACCCCGCTGGCGGTGCTCATCGCCGCCTTCGTGCTGATCTCCTTGCTGACCCAGCAGCAGTGGCGCCTGGAGCTGGACTGGGCAACGCGCCTGAGCGCCGCCTCAGTGCTGGTCACCACCCCGTTCGTAGCCGCCGCGGCAGCCTTCGACACCGGCCGGCGTTTCCGCCCCACCCTGGCCCACCTGACGCTCGGCGCCGCCCGGCACCGGCTGCAGGTCCTCACCCCGGGGCTTGCGATCACGGTGTGGGCGGTACTGGCCTACGTCGTCGTCTGGGTGGTGGCCGCGCTCATCGTCACCGCCCACGACGGCGTCGGGGTCACCGACTGGTGGGTCTTCGCCGAGATCGCCGCCCCCCTGCTCGCCGCCGGACTGCTGGGCACCGCAGTCGCGATGCTCCTGCCCTCCTCGATCACCGGGTTCGTGGCCGCACCGGTGGCCGCCGTGACCGTGCTGGCCGGCACCGTGGCCGCCTCACCCTGGGGGCGCGGCCCGTTCGAGGCGGTGACGACGTTCGGCACCCTGACCGGGCTGCAGCGCCCCGCGGTGCAGGCGGTGGCGACCATCGCCGCCGCGCTCGTCCTCGCCCTGCTCGCAGCCGTCGCCGCCCGCGAGGCCCACCGCCCCGCCCCGGCTCGGCGAGGCGTGCTCGCCGCGTGCACGGCGCTGGTGCTCACCGCCGCGCTCGCGCCGGCGGTGTGGCCCTGGCGGGAGGGCGTCTACGTCGTCAGCAACGAACCCGTCCGGTGCGTGGGCAGCGCCCCGGCAGTGTGCGGACCTGCCTCGAGGACGCGGCTGCTGGTGCCGGTACAGACCTCCCTGGCGAAGGCCTACCGCACGCTGGCAGGCACCGACTTCACCCGACCCGCCAAGTACACGGTCACCCGCCTGGACCACTACGCCGACCTGGACGGCGCAGCCCCGCTGGACTTCGATCCCACCCTCATCCACCACACCGAGGGCGGCACGGCCAGCTACGCCCGATCCGGGGTGCTCGCCGCGCTGCTGCGCCCGCACCAGTGCCGGGAGGTGTTCACCGCCCAGCGGGCACCGCTGATCCTCGATGCCCAGGACCGGGTCCGGCCGTGGCTGGACGCCGTGCTGGCCGGTCAGACCCCGGCGCGACCGGTGCCCACCGCAGTGCAGTCGGCGTTCGACGTGATCGCCGACTGCGACGTCGTGACCGGAAACCTGTGAGCGAGAACCGCGAACGAGACGGTGACCTGCTCGAAGTGACCTCGGTGGATGCATGACCACCACGACCAGCGGGAGTGGCAGGTGGCGGTGAACGCTCACACCGGACGGCTGTGGCGACTGGTGGGCGCCTACGGCGGGCTGTACGCGCTCATCGGCTCGGCGGTGATCGTCGCGGTGGGTCTGGTCTCGCAGCAGCAGGTGCTGGGGGTCACCCGCCAGCCGTTGCCGCTGGTGTGGCCGCTGACCGTCGTGCACGTCACCCTCGCCCAGCTCCCGCTGCGCGACGTGTTCGGCCCGATGGAGCGCGTCAGCGCCCGCGGCGCGACCTCGCGGGCACTGCGCGCCGCGGTGGCGCTGCTGTTGATCGGCGCCGGTATCGGCACCTACCTCGCCGCGCGCGGTGAACACGCCCTGCTCGTCTTCTGCCTGCTGCTGACCGCGCTCGGGTTCACCGTCGCAGCTCTCGGGCGATCCGACTGCTGGGTGTGGACGCTCGGGGTGGGGCTGCTCACCGTGGGCTTGGCCTACATCACCCCCCTCGGCGGCCCCATCGGCGGTGTCCTGGACGCCATCCCCGTCGCCGCGGCCGCGACGGTGGCCGTGGCGTCCGCGGTGGCCTTCATCGCCACCGGGCGAGGCCGCCGCAGATGAAACCGGAGTTGATCAGGTAGACGTGGCGACCGGTGCGTCGGCTACGTCCCGACATGTCGATGTCCGGGTGCAAGCTGAGCACGAGGATCACCCGAATATTGCCGAAGATCGAGCGCCGCGATGAATCCACCTGACACCACCACCTGCTGCACGGGAGCCTGCCCCCATGACCGACACGGCATGGACCTCCCTGCCCAAGGCCGTGCACCACTGCGCTCACGCCGAACTCGGCGCCCCCATCACCAGCTGGAGCGACGCCGTCACCGCAGTCCAGCGCCCCGCCGATCGCCCCGCTGGCATCGCCCGCACCGCAACCGGTGATGCGCTCTTCCTCAAGGCCGCCCGCACCACCGACCCCTTCGGCCTGGACTACCGCGCCGAAGCACAGCTGGCGGCGGTCCTGCCCGCCGGTGTCCCCACCCCGCGGCTGCGCCTGGCAGTTGAAGACGAGGGTTGGATCGTGCTCGGCTTCGACGTCGCCACCGGATACCAGCCCACCGAACCGTGGCTTCCGCAGCAACTACGAGCGGTCCTGGCCGCACTCGACGCCGCGGCACCTCTGCTGACCCCTGCGCCGCTGTCCACTCTGCCCACCGTGGCCGAGCGCATGGCCGGCCGCTGCAGCACCTACGGAGACCTGGCCCGCACCGGCCACCGCGATGAGCTGCACCTGGAGCACCTCAGCGACTTCGAACGCCGGCACCTGGAGCGTCTGGTGACGCTGGAGGAGAGCTGGAAACAGGCGGCCGCCGGGGACGTGCTGCTGCACTTCGACCTGCGCCATGACAACGTCATGCTCAGCCAGCGGGCGGACGGCGCCGACGACATCGACTGCGCCGCCAACGCCGCGGGCAACCCGGCGGTGACGTTGCTGGACTGGGGACGGGCCTGCACCGGGCAGGCGTGGATCGACACCGCCTGCCTGCTACTTCTCTCCGACACCGGCTCGGTCCAGCCTGAGGACGCCTTCGTTGCCAGCTCCCGCGGCGCTGGCGCCGATCCCTGGGCGGTGGACTCCTTCCTCGTCGCCCTCGCCAGCTACTGGCGCCACGCTGCGGCGCGCCCGGTGCCGCTGCAGAGCGCGCAGGCGCAGGCACGCCGCCACGCCTCCGGCGAGGCGAGCGTGCGGTGGCTGCGCACCCGCTGGGTCTAACGGCGACTTCACGGTCATCCCGCTTATGTGGGTGATCGGTGTCAAGGGGCTCAGGACGCGGACTGGTCGAGGTCGCCGAGGAGGCCCGCGAAGAGCTGCTGCCGAGCTGGTTGATCATGCTCGGCGGCGTGG
>NZ_JBJLSE010000144.1:0-7086 GCF_050871845.1 Kineococcus arenarius subsp. arenarius | reverse complement strand
GTAGCGGCCGTGGCGGCGGGCCTCAGCGGTCGCAAGCGCAGCCGCCCCGCCCCCCCCCCCGCCCCCCCCCCCCGCCCCCCCCCCCCCCCCCCCCCCCCCCGGAGGGGGAGGGGTCAGGGCAGGGGGGTGGGGAGCTGCGGCAGCTGCAGCAGGAGCCAGGGGCTGAAGGGGGACGGGTCGCGCTCCACCTCGGCGCGCAGCTCGTCCACACCCACCCAGCGCCACTCCTCCACCTCGGCCGGGTCGGGCGCCAGGTCCGCGGCGAGGCGGGCCGTGAACACCGGGCACACCTCGTTCTCCACGGTGCCGTCGGCCATCTCGGCGCGGTAGCGGAAGCGCGGCAGCACCAGCTCCACGCCCGACACCGCGGTGCCCAGCTCGTCGGCGGCGCGGCGGTGCACGGCGTCGGCGGGCTCCTCGCCCGGGCCCGGGTGGCCGCAGAAGGAGTTCGTCCACACACCCGGCCAGGTGCGCTTGGCCTCGGCGCGGCGGGTCAGCAGGGTGCGCCCGGCGCCGTCCAGGACCCAGCAGGAGAACGCCAGGTGCAGGGGCGTGGCGGCGTGGTGGACGCTCGCCTTGGGCGCGGTCCCGCACGGCACGCCGTCCTCGGTGAGCAGGACGACGAGCTCGGTGCTCCCGGCGGTGGGGCAGGTGGTGGGGGCGGTCACCGGAGCACCGTACGCGCCCGGTGGTCGACGTGCCCGGCGCGCGTCAGGCCGGCGACGGCACGCGGCCGCCCGCGGCGGCGACCGCCTCGTCCAGCTCGGCGCCCAGGGCGAGGTCCTCGCCGTCGGCGAGGCGCTGCTCCAGCTCGCGCACGCGCGGGATCACCAGCTCCCCGAACGCCTCGACCTCCTCCTTGACGTGCAGGAACCCCAGCAGCAGCAGGTCCACCCCCACCAGGGAGTACGCCAGGACGCGGCGGGCGACCTCGTCGGGGGTGCCGACCAGCCCGGTGCGGAACCCGTCGTTGTACTGCACCAGGTCGCGGAACCCGCTGTCCGCCCACATGCCCTTGCGGTCCCTCGTGGCGTTGCCGGCCTCCTGCACGGCGGCGCCGAAACCCTCGACCTTGGCGACGTCGGCCTTGGCGACGATCTCCTCCAGGACCGCCTCCGCCTCCTCGCGGGTGTCGCGCACCAGCGCGAAACCGTTGAGGCCGAAACGGATCGACCGGCCGTTCGCGGCGGCCAGGGAGCTGACCTCGCGCACCTGCTCGGCGGCGCCGGCGATCGACTTGCCGTTCATGAAGTACCAGTCGCTGACGCGGCCGGCCATGGCCTGGGCGGCGGTGGAGTTGCCGCCCTGGAACACCTCCGGCTGCACCTTCGGCTGCGGGCGGAACGTGATGTCCCGGGCGCTGAAGAAGTCCCCCTCCTGGGAGTACCCGTCCTGCGACCACACCCCGCGCAGCAGGCTGATGAACTCCTCCGACTGCCGGTAGCGGTCGTCGTGTTCGTGCCACGTGACGCCCAGCTGGGTGGCCTCGTCCTTGAACCAGCCGGAGACGACGTTCAGCGCGAGGCGGCCGCCGGTGATCTCCTGCGCGGTCGCGGCGAACTTCGCCAGCACCCCCGGGTGCCAGAAGAACGGGTGCACGGCCGCGATCACCTTGAGCTTCTGGGTGGCCAGCAGCAGCGCCAGGGAGAACGATGTGGACTCGTGCTGGGCGTCCGCGCCGTAGGAGGCGAGGTAGCGCACCTGCGTCAGCGCGTACTCGAAACCCACGCGCTCGGCGGCGCGGGCGACCTCGACGTTGTAGGCGGGGTCGTGGCTCGTGCGCTGCTCGATCGTGGAGACGACGAGACCGCCGGAGACGTTGGGGACCCAGTAGGCGAACTTCACGGGCATGCGGGTGAGCTCCTCCATCGGTCCTGGCGGTAGCACCAGCGGTTCCCCGTGGTTGCTGCGGCGTCCCCGAGCCAGGTCTCTCAGCCGCTCTGGATGGTTCCGGCCAGCGCAACCCGCTGCCCGCCCCCACCGCCACGACACCCCGGGCCGGCGGCGGGCCTGCCCTCACCCCCAGCCGGTCAGGGCCCGCACCCCCGCCGCCGCGGCGGCCGCCAGCACGATGACGAGCAGGAACGGCGCCCGCAGGGCCAGCGCGAGCGCCGCGACCCCCAGGCCGACGGCGCGCGCGTCCAGGACGAGGCGGTCGCCGTCGCTCGCGGTCTGCACGACCACCAGCGCCGCCAGCAGCGCCGCGGGCAGCAGCGCACCCACCCGCCGGGCGCGGGGGTGCTCCAGCAGGCGGGCGGGCACCAGGTGCCCGGCCAGCTTGAGGGCGTAGGCGACCGCGCCCGCGGCCAGGACCGCGACCCAGGTGCTCACGCCCCCTCCCCCGCCCGCTCGCCGGCACGCTCCCCGGCCCGTTCGCGGCGCAGGCCGGCGAGCAGGGCCACCAGCGCCGCCGCGACGACCGGCAACCCCACCGGCACGACCGGCACGAGCAGCAGCGCGACCAGGGCGGCGACCGCCGCCACGGCGGCCGCCTCGCGCCGGCGCAGCCGCGGCCACAGCAGCGCCAGGAACGCCGCCGCGGCGGCCGCGTCCAGGCCGTAGCGGCGCGGGTCGCCGAGCGCGTCGCCGAGCAGCGCCCCCAGCAGGGTCGCGAGGTTCCAGCCGACGAACACGGTGGCGCCGGTCACCCAGAAGCCGGTGCGCCGGGCGGGGTCGGTGCCCTGGGCGACGCCGACGGCGGTGGACTCGTCGATGGTCCAGTGCGCCGCGAGCAGCCGGCGCGCACCGCGGGCCCGCAGGAAACCGGTGACCTGCAGCCCGTACAGGGCGTTGCGCACCCCCAGCAGCGAGGACGCCGCCACCGCGGCGGCCACGCTGCCGCCGCCGCCGAGGACGCCGACGAGGGCGAACTGGGAACCACCGCTGAAGATCAGCAGCGACGTGGCGCACGCCTGAAGCACGCTCAGGCCGTTGGCGACGGCGAGCGCGCCGAGGCTGACCCCGTACAGGGCGGTGGCCACGCCGACCGACAGCGCCTGCCGGCGGGCGGTGCGGACGGGGTCCGGGACGGGTCGCTGGAGTGCCACGCCGGACAGCTCTACCAGAGCGCCACCGCGCTCAAGCCGGTGGGAGCGACCACGTCAGCGCCGTGCACGCCGCGGCGAGCACGAGCAGCACGGTGGTGTCCACGGCGCGCGAGCGCACCGCGAGGGCGCCGGCCACCCGCACCGGCAGCACCAGCCGCAGGACGGCGGCGACGGCGAGGTCGGCGCCCAGGACGAGACCGCCGGCGACGGGCCCGGCCACGACGGTGAGCAGCAGGGCGAGCAGCGCCCCGGCCACGAGGGCGCCGAGGACCGCGCCGCCCGGCGGCGGCACGCGCTGCGGGGTCCCGGCCGGCACGGGGAGCACGCTACCGACCGGGACCGTCCGCACCGGGGACGTCAGTGCGCGAAGTGGCGGGCACCGGTGAAGTACATCGTCACGCCGGCGGCGCGGGCCGCGGCGACGACCTCCTCGTCGCGGATGGAGCCGCCGGGCTGCACGATCGCCCGCACACCGGCGTCCAGGAGGATCTGCGCGCCGTCGGCGAACGGGAAGAACGCGTCGGAGGCGGCCACGGCACCGCGGGAACGTTCGGCGCCGGCGCGCTCGACGGCCAGGCGGCAGGAGTCCACCCGGTTCACCTGGCCCATGCCGACGCCCACGGAGGCGCCGTCCTTCGCCAGGAGGATCGCGTTGGAGCGCACCGCCCGCACCGCCCGCCAGGCGAACTCCAGGTCCGCCAGGGTCGCCTCGTCGGCGGCCTCGCCGGCGGCCAGCGTCCAGCCCGCCGGGTCGTCGCCGTCAGCGTCGATGCGGTCGAGGTCCTGCACGAGCACGCCGCCGGAGACCGGGCGCCACTCGCGCGGGCTGCGGCCGTAGCCGTCGGGCAGCTGCAGCAGGCGCACGTTCTTCTTGCGCTGCAGCACCTCCAGGGCCTCGGGCTCGAACCCGGGGGCGATGACGACCTCGGTGAAGACGTCGGCGACCTGCGCGGCCATCGCGGCGGTGACGACGCGGTTGGCGGCGATGACGCCGCCGTAGGCGGAGACGGGGTCGCAGGCGTGCGCCTTGGCGTGGGCGTCGGCGACGTCGGTGCCGGTGGCGATGCCGCAGGGGTTGGCGTGCTTGATGACGGCGACGGCGGGCGCGGTGAAGTCGTGGGCGGCGCGCAGGGCGGCGTCGGCGTCGACGTAGTTGTTGTAGGACATGGCCTTGCCGTGCAGCTGCACGGCCTGCGCGATGCCCGGCCGCGAGGCGGGGTCGGCGTACACCGCGGCGCGCTGGTGCGGGTTCTCGCCGTAGCGCAGCACCGAGGTGCGTTCCAGCGCGGCGCCGTCCACCGCGGGCCACCCCTCGTCGGACCCGTCGAGGGTCTGCGCTGCGAACCAGCCGGCGACGGCGGTGTCGTAGGAGGCGGTGTGCGCGAACGCCTCCGCGGCCAGGCGGCGGCGCTGGGCGAGCGTGAACCCGCCGGCGGCCACGGCGTCCAGGGCCTCGCGGTAGCGGGCGGGGGCGGTCACGACGGCGACGCTGGGGTGGTTCTTCGCGGCGGCGCGCACCATGGAGGGGCCGCCGATGTCGATCTGCTCGACGACGTCGTCGAACCCGGCGCCGGAGGCGACGGTCTCGCGGAACGGGTAGAGGTTCACCACGACGAGGTCGAACGGCTCCACGCCGAGGTCGGCGAGCTGCTGGACGTGCTCGGGCAGGCGGCGGTCGGCGAGGATCCCGGCGTGCACGCGCGGGTGCAGCGTCTTGACCCGCCCGTCCAGGCACTCGGGGAACCCGGTGAGCTCCTCCACGGGCGTCACGGGCACCCCGGCGGCGGCGATGCGCGAGGCGGTGGAGCCGGTGGAGACGATCGCGACGCCCGCGGCGTGCAGGCCGGTGGCGAGCTCCTCCAGGCCCGTCTTGTCGTAGACGCTGACGAGGGCGCGCCGCACGGGGTGGCGCTGCGCGGTCTGCTCGGCGGTGGGGTTCTCGGCCATCGGCTCGCGGGGTCCTCTCGGGGTGGGCGGTGGCGGGTCAGCGGGGGGTGGGCAGCTCGCCGCGGGCGAGCCGGGCCACGACGTCGACGAGCAGGGCCCGCTCGGCGTCCTTGATGCGCTCGTGCAGGCTCTGCTCGTCGTCGCCGTCGAGGACCCGCACGGCCGCCTGGTCGAGGATCGGGCCGGTGTCCACCCCGGCGTCGACCAGGTGCACGGTGCAGCCGGTGACCCTCACCCCGTGGGCGAGGGCGTCGCGCACGCCGTGGGCGCCGGGGAAGGACGGCAGCAGCGCGGGGTGGGTGTTCACCAGGCGCCCGCCGAAGGCCTCCAGCAGCGGGGCGCCGACGATGCGCATGAACCCGGCCAGCACCACGAGGTCGGGCTCGTGGGCGGCGACGGCGGCGGCCAGGGCCTCGTCCCAGGCGGCGCGGTCGGGGTGCTCGCCCGGCGGGACGGTGAAGGTGGCCGCACCGGCGGCCCGGGCCCGGTCCAGGGCGGCGGCGCCGGGCTTGTCCGAGCCCACGGCCACGACGGTGAAGGCCTCGTCGCGGGCGTCCAGGAGCGCCTGCAGGGTGGAGCCGGAGCCGGAGGCGAGGACGACGACGCGTGCTGGCACGTGCGCAGACGATAGCCGTCGCGGCGCTCCTCCCCGGACGCCGGACCACGCAGCACCGGGTGCGGCCCGCGGCGGGGGCCTAGCCCTCCGACCCGGGAGCAGCACCGGTGCCCGGGGCGCCGGCGTCCCGGCCGCGGCGCGCACGCCCCAGCAGCCCACCGGTGGGCGCCTGCGACCCGGCGGGCAGGTCCACGGCGAGGCGGGTGCCGCGGCGGGCCACCACCGCGCGCTGCAGCAGCACCCCGAGCGCCCCGCCCGCGGCCACCTCCCCGGCGAGGGCCAGGCCCGTCAGCAGCGCGGACGGCCCCATCTCGCTCATGCGCCCGGCCCCCAGGGGCCCGGACGCCGCCGCCGCCAGCACCGCCAGCGCCGCACCCGCCAGCACCCCGGTCAGGGCGGCCACCGCGAGGCGGTGCACGAGCCCGGCGGGCTCCCCGGCGCGGGCTCGGCGCAGCACCGCGGCCCCCGCCCCCACCAGCACCGGCAGCACGACGACCAGCCAGGTCGCGGTGGGCGTGGGCCCCTGCGGCGGCAGCCCCCCGAGCACCGGCAGCGCGGGCAGCGTGGCCAGGGTCGTGCCGCCCGGCGCGACGGAGGTCGCGGTGCCCACGGCGAACCCGGGCCCGGCGATCCAGGCCACCGCCCAGACCGCGAGCGTCGGCAGCAGCAGGGCCTGCGCCAGCAGCAGCAGGAGCCCGCCCAGCCAGCCCGGCTGCAGGGAGCGGTGCAGCAGCAGCACGTCGGTGTGCCCGTGCACGAGCGCCACCGCGACCGTCAGGGCCCCCAGGGCCAGCAGCGCCGCCACGCACGCCGTCGCGGGGCGCGCGGCGGCGGCGAGGACCGGGGGCACCCGCGCCGGCAGCGGCGGGCGGTGCGCCCGGGCGGCCAGGGCGAACCCGGCCGCCCCGACGGCGAGCCCGCCCAGCAGCGCGTGCAGCGGCCCGGCGGCCGTGACGCCGCTGCGCGTGGCCAGCGCGACCAGCAGGGCCAGCACGCCGTAACCGCCGGCGAAGACCGCCGCACCGGGCCAGAACGGCACGGCGCGCTCGGCTGCGGCCTGGTCGCGCACCCACGCCCGCACCGCCCGCACGGCCGACGCCACGGCCAGCAGGGTCACGCCCAGCGGCGCGACGGCCAGCGTCCCGCCGACCACGGCCACGGGGGCGCCGTGGCCGAGCAGCCACACGTCGGCACCCACGCGCACCACCGCGGCGAGCGAGGAGGTGGAGCGCACCGCGCCGAGCCAGGCCACGAGGGTCAGCACGGCGACGGGCAGCAGCAGGGTCAGCACCGCCCGCACGGCCGCGGTCAGCAGCGGCAGCAGGTCGGCGGGGGTGGCGCGGGGGGGCTTGGGGGTACCGGCGGGGCGGTCGACGAGCGTGGACATCGTCCCCATGCTCCCCCGCCGCGGGCCGTGCGGTGGGCGACGCGCCCGGGCGGGGTGCGAGCAGGCCCCCGCCGGCGGGTGCCGGCGGG
>NZ_JBJLSE010000143.1:0-7231 GCF_050871845.1 Kineococcus arenarius subsp. arenarius | reverse complement strand
GGGGCGGGGCGGGGGGGCGGGGTAGGGAGGTAATTGTCCCGGGCGCCCTGGTGCGCGTGTTGGGTCGGGGGGGGGTGGGGGTGGCGGGCGACCGGAGCCCGCGCCGAACCCTGGTGAGCCGGTGCAGGGACCGCACGCGCGGGCGGAGAGCCCGGCACCCGCACCCCCCGCGGACCCGGCACCCGAGCCGACCACACGGCTCAGGCGATGAGCGGCCGAGCGACGGGCCGCTGCAGGAACGCGTGCAGCTGCTCCAGGGGCATCGGGCGGCAGTACAGGTGCCCCTGGGCGAGCGGGCACCCCATCTCGCGCAGGATCTCGGCCTGCTCCGGCTCCTCGACGCCCTCGGCGACGATCGACAGCCCGAGGGCCTGGCCCATCTTGACCATGCCCTCGACGAGGGCGCGGGCGGTGGGCTCGGTGGCGATGTCGCGCACGAAGCTGCGGTCGATCTTGAACGAGGAGAACGGGCGGTGCCGCAGGTAGCCGAGGGAGGAGAAGCCGGTGCCGAAGTCGTCGATGGTGAGCAGGGCGCCGGTCTCGGCGAGCTCGCGCAGGACCTCGACGGTGTCGTCGTCGATCATGACGTTCTCGGTCATCTCCAGGTGCAGGCGGCTGCCGGCGGCGGCCGCCTGGCGCACGGCCGCGGCGACCCGGGTGGTGAAGTCGGGGTGGCGCAGCTGGACGGGCGAGACGTTGACCATGAGGTCCAGGCGGCGGCCGGCGTGGACGGGGATGCCGACGGCGTCGCGGACGACGGTGCGCAGGACGGCGTCGCCGATGCCGACGACGGTGCCGGAGCGCTCGGCCAGCCCGATGAACTCCTCCGGCCCGACGAGGGGTTCGACGCCGTCGCCGCGGTCGCGGCGCCAGCGCACGAGGGCCTCCACGGCGACGACCTCGGACGTGGCGAGGTCCACGATCGGCTGGTAGTGCACGACGAACGCGTCGGCGGGGGCCTGCTGGAGGTCCTCGATGACCTGCAGGCGGGCGATCTCCTCCTCCAGCAGCTCGGGGCGGAACTCCACCCAGCGGTTCTTGCCGGCGGCCTTCGCCCGGTACATGGCGGTGTCGGCGTTGCGCAGCAGGGTGCCGACGTCGTCGCCGGGGCGGGCGCGGGCGCACCCGATGCTCCCCTGGGCGCGCACGACGTGCCCGCGCATGCGGACCTCGACGCGCAGCGCGGCGAGGACGCGCCGGCACAGGCCCTCGACGTCGGGGCAGCGGGGGGCCAGGACGGCGAACTCGTCGCCGCCGAGGCGGGCGACGGTGCTGCCGCCGCGCAGGGTGTCGCGCAGGCGGGTGCCCACCAGGCGCAGGAGCTCGTCGCCGGCCTCGTGGCCGAAGCGGTCGTTGACGCCCTTGAAGCCGTCCAGGTCGAGGTAGAGCACGACGAGCTCGTCGAGGCGGTCGCCCTCGCGGGCGCGCTCCAGCTCCAGGGCCAGGCGCTCGGAGAACTGCAGGCGGTTGGGCAGGCCGGTGACGACGTCGCGGCGGGCCAGGCCGTGCATCTCCTCGTTGGCGCCGACGCGGAAGAACGCGGCCTCGCCGACGGACGCGAGGGCCTCCAGGGCCTTCTCGTCGGCGGCGCGCAGGGCGGCGTCGCGGTTGCGGGGGGCGGTGACGTAGAGGACGTGTCCGTCCCCGGCGACGACGGGCACGCCGATCTCGCCCTCGCCGGGCCCGACGGAGCGGACGGTGGCGGCGGGGGTGCCGGCGACCATGCGGGCGTGCTTGGCCAGGGCCCGCGCGAGGTCGGCGCGCCGGCCCTGGGTGTGCAGGGCGGTGGCCGCCTCGAAGAGGGCCTCGGTGCGGCGGGCGACGTCGCGGGTGGTGCGCATGGCCCGCGTGGCGATGAGGGTGACGACCATGGGGACGGCGAGCAGGCCCGCGGCCCACGCGCTGAGCTCCTGCTCGACGAGGCCGCCGAGGTACCCGACGGCGCCGACGGCGAGGGCGGCCGCGCCGGCCAGCCAGGTCCCGCCGTCGGCGAGCTCGGCGCGCACCCGGGTGCCCTGCTGCACGGCGACGGAGACGGCGGAGACGAGGAGGTCGACGAGGAAGACGGCGGCGACGGCGGCGGCCACGGCGAGCAGTTCGGCGGGTCCGCCGGCCACGGCGATGGCCTTGGTCCCGGACCAGGCGCCGAGGAGGTGCGTGACGGCGAGCGCGACGGGTGCGAACAGGACGCCGATGGAGGCGTTGAAGACGCGGCTGACCCAGCTCTTGCGCTGCGTGAGGTTGGTGGGGATCACGCACAGCGCCCAGGCCAGCGTCGCCGTCCACGCGGGGGCGAAGCACAGCAGGAAGACGAGGACGCCCACGTCGAACTGGACCTCGACACCGGCGTGCCGGGTGTTCACCTGGAAGGGGAAGCGGGTCATCAGCTGCACGAGCGGGAAGCCGACGAGCAGGCACCAGCCGAACTGGTGCAGCGCGGCGGCGTCGGCGGTGCGGGCGAAGGCGACGGCCGCGACCACGACGGTGCAGGCGGCGGCCAGGGTGACGAGGCCGTCGTAGACGACGCTGGCCAGCGGGCGCCGGTCTGGAACAGTGCTGCTCACCGTCATCCCCCCTCCCGGCCCGAGCGGGGACATCCTGACACTCCGATCACGAGTGGTCACGCTCGATGAGGCAACTCGACACGGACTTCCCGCGACCGGCGTAGCGACCGATCCCGGAAAGCTCCCGATCGGGACTTGGTGTCATCATCTCACTACTCAACGTCGCATCCTCGGTCGCTACTCCCCGGGGAGCCTCGGCAGGAGCGGCCTACGCTCGGCGGGTGCCCTCCTCCGCACCGCACCGGACCCTGCGGGCGCTGCCCGTGCCCGCCGGGCGGCGCGCGCTCGACCTGCTCCCCGTCCTCGCCGACGCCCTGGCCGGCCGGTCCGCGACCGCCTGGCACCCGCACGCCGAGGACGCACCCCCCCACCCCGCGCTGCGCACCGGGGAGGCGCTGGCCCCCGGCGAGGACGACCCGTCCGACCCCACCGCCTTCGTCGTCGCCACCTCCGGCTCCACCGGCACCCCCAAGGGCGCGCTGCTGAGCGCCGGTGCGCTGCGCGCCTCCGCCGACGCCACCGCCCGCCGGCTCACCGGCCCGCCCGCCGCGGCCGGGCGCGAGCAGTGGGTGCTGGCGCTGCCCGCCCACCACGTCGCCGGCCTGCAGGTGCTGCTGCGCTCGGTGCGCGCCGGCACCGAACCCGTCGTCGTGGACGCCCCCGGGGGCTTCGACCCCGCCGCCTTCGCCGCGGCCACCGCCGCGGCCACCGCCGGCCGGCTGCTGACGTCCCTGGTGCCCACCCAGCTCGTGCGGCTGCTGGACGCCGGCGCGGAGGCCACCGCCGCGCTGACCGCGTTCTCCGCCGTCCTCGTCGGCGCCGCCGCCACCCCCGCCCCGCTACTGGCGCGCGCCCGCGCCGCCGGGGTGCGCGTCGTCACCACGTACGGGGCGTCCGAGACGTGCGGCGGGTGCGTGTACGACGGCCGCCCCTTGGACGGCGTGGACGCGGCCCTGGAGGAGGACGGCCGCCTGACCCTGACCGGGCCCGTCGTCGCCCGCGGCTACCGGGGCGCGCCCGCCCACCCGTCCTTCCGCACCGCCCCCGGCGGCGCGCGCACCTTCCGCACCGACGACGCCGCCGCGCTGACCCGCGACGCGGACGGCCCCCTGGTGCGCGTCACCGGCCGCCTGGACGACCTCATCACCACCGGCGGCCTGAAGGTGGCCCCGGCGCTCGTGGAGGACGCCCTGGCGGACGCACCCGGCGTGGCCGAGGTCGTCGTCGTGGGCGTGCCGGACCCCGAGTGGGGCGAACGGGTGGTCGCCGCGGTCGTGCCGCTGCCGGGCGCGGCCCCCGCGATGGAGGAGCTGCGGCGGTCGGT
This sequence comes from Kineococcus arenarius subsp. arenarius, assembly GCF_050871845.1. Taxonomy (NCBI): domain Bacteria; kingdom Bacillati; phylum Actinomycetota; class Actinomycetes; order Kineosporiales; family Kineosporiaceae; genus Kineococcus; species Kineococcus arenarius. Next base: position 3,343 of record NZ_JBJLSE010000143.1, on the reverse strand, counting down.
GCGCGCGCGCGTCGCCGCGCACGCCGCGCCCCGCCAGCTGCTCCTGCTGGACGCCCTGCCGCTGCGCGGGCCCGGCAAGCCGGACCGGGCCGCGCTGCGGGCGCTGGCCACCGGCACCGCACCGCGCTGAACGGCGCGGGAACCGCACCGCCGGCCCGTTCGTCGTGCCGAGGGGTCCGGCGGTGGGTCCGGACCGGATCGAGGAGGTGTGCGACGGTGCGCAGCGTCCTCCCGGTGCTCCTCGCACTGGGGCTGACCGTGTACTGCGTCGTGAGCATCGTGCAGGCGGGCGACGGCGAGGTCCGCGCCCTGCCCCGCTGGGGCTGGCTGCTGGCGGTGCTGTTCCTGCCCCTGATCGGGGCCGCGGCCTACCTGCTCGCCGGCCGGCCCGTCGCGGGCGCACCCGGGCGCCGCACCCGGCCGGCGCCCCGACCCGGCCCCAAGGGACCCGACGACGACGAGGACTTCCTGCGCGGTCTGTGAGGTGCTGGGGTCGGGGTCGCGTCCGGGCGACGAGGCGGTGCGGCGTCCGGGCCCTCCGCCCGCGACCGGGTGCGCCCCTCACCCCGGTGCGCCGGGCGGGCTCCGGACGCCCGGCCACCCCACCCCCTCGCCACCCCCTCTGGCCCTGATCGCTCCGACGCACCAGTCGCGACGGCGGGTCCGCTTGATCCGCGAGGAGGCGTTCTGGTGAGGTTCCGCGGTGACCTGGGAAGCGGTGGCTGCGTGTACCGGGCTGATCGGGGCAGGCGCTGCCGTCTGGCAGCTCCGGCAACTGCGCATCGCTGATTTGAAGGCACGCGCCATCGAGATCGAGAGCGTCTCCGTGGCGACCGTGGTGGAGGCTCGACCGCGAGACAGCGACGTCCGGGGTGATCGCGCGGACTGGACGTACACGTACGCGGTGCACAACCCGGGACGCTTCCCGCTCAGTGATGTCCACGTCACGATCGACTACCGCTGTCAAGTGCGGCGACGACGTGGCCTCCCCGTCAACGGTCCGCGCAGCGATCTGTCCGGCGACGACTGAATGCTGACGTGACGAGGCGTGCTGAGCTGCGGAACGACCGCGGTGATGAGGGTGCGCGGTGAGCTGGATCGCCGAGGTCGACTGGTCCTCGCTCGGTAGCGGGGTCATCGGGGCAGTGGTGGGTGGGGTCGCCAGCTTCTGGGCCACCGTGCGCACCACGAGGAAGACCAACGCCCAGGCGTACACCGACATGATCAGCAACCTCGGACAGGCCTGGATGGGCTCGGACAACCCGGAGCTGGCCCGGATGGGCGCTGAACTGGTGGGGGGCGCTCTGCGTTCCATGGCCGACGACAGCCACGTCCCCGAGAAGATCCGGGACGTGACCAGCACCATCGGGGACATCGAGACGGCGATCGAGCGCGGGCGTAACCTCGAGCAGAGCAGCGGTGAGCCACCGGACTTCACCTACGACGAGGACGAAGGGGCGAACGGCGACGATGGCGAAGCAGACGATCAAGGTCAGCAAGGATCAGGTGAGGGCCGCGCGGGTTGAGGTCGAAGCTCTCCGCGCCGCGGGCCGGGAGCCGGACCCCATGGTCGTGCGACTGGCCAACGCCAGGCCCCTGCGTTCGACCGGGACCATCGGCGGACGCCAGCCTCGCCCCCAGCACCCGGTGACGACCAGCTGAGCACCCGCTCGGACACGTTCGACGGCCGTACCGCACCAGGCTGACCACCGGGTGCGAGATCGGCTGGCGCTCAGGTGAACACACGGCCAGGTGCGGCTGAAGGGTCCGCGGGGGGTGCGGGTGCCGGGCGTCCGGAGCCCGCGCTGAACGCCCGGTGGCAGGTGTCGTCCCCGCGACGGCGCGGGCGGAGAGCCCGGCACCCGCACCCCCCGCGGACCCGGCACCCGATCCACCCCGGCACCCCGGCACCCCGGCACCCCGGGCGAGCGGCACCGCGAGCGGTTGGCACCATGGACGGTCGTGCCCGACCCCGCTGAACCCCTGCCGCCCTCCGCCGTGCCGCTGCCGCCCGCGGCGGCGCCCCGGTCCCGCCCCACCGCCGGGCAGTGGGTGTCGGCGGCCCGCCCGCGCACGCTGCCGGCGGCCCTGACGCCCGTGCTGGTCGGCACGGGCGCGGCCGCGGCCCTCGGCGCGGTGGCGTGGGTGCCGGCGGCGCTGGCGCTCGTGGTGGCCCTGGCGCTGCAGGTGGGCGTGAACTACGCCAACGACTACTCCGACGGCGTGCGCGGCACCGACGCCGACCGGGTGGGCCCCTTCCGCCTGGTGGGTTCCGGCGCCGCGCACCCGCGCGCGGTGCGCGACGCGGCGTTCGCGTGCTTCGCGGTGGCGGCCCTGGCCGGGCTGGCGGTGGTGGCGCTGACGGAGCACTGGTGGCTGCTGCTGGTGGGGGCGGCCTCGGTGGCGGCGGCCTGGTACTACACGGGCGGGAAGCGCCCCTACGGCTACGCCGGGCTGGGCGAGGTGTTCGTCTTCATCTTCTTCGGGCTGGTGGCGGTGCTGGGCACCACGTACGTCCAGGTGGACCGGGTCGGCGGCGAGGCGGTGGCCGGGGCGTTCTGCGTGGGGTTCCTGGCGTGCGCGATCCTCGTGGCGAACAACCTGCGCGACGTGCCCACGGACGCCGTGGCGGGCAAGCGGACCCTGGCGGTGCGCCTGGGCGAGCACCGCAGCCGCCTGCTGTTCGCCGCGCTGGTGGCCGGCGGGTTCGTGGCGGCTCTGGCGACCGTCCCGTGGCACCCCTGGTCGCTGCTGGTGCTGGCGGCGGTGCCGCTGGCGGTGCGGCCGCTGCGCACGGTGCTGGGCGGCGCCTCCGGGCGCGACCTGATCCCGGTGCTGCGGGACACGGGCCTGCTGGAGCTGGCCGCCGGGGCGCTGCTGGCGCTCGGTCTCGCGCTCTGAGCGCACCTCTGCGAGGGTGCGCGGCATGGGTGCTGTGGACGTTCAGGCCGACGGGGAGCACCGCTACGCGGCGACGCTCACCACGGCGGGGGGCTCCTCCTCCTCGCACGTGGTGACGTGCGACGAGGAGGTGCTGGCGAAGGTGGGGGCGACGACGGCGGACGAGCCGGTGCTGGTGCGCCGCGTGCTGGAGGTGCTGGTGCGCTCGGCCGACGAGGCCGAGGCGGCCGGGCGCGCGGCGGCGGTGCCGGAGGTGGTGGACCTGCGCGAGCTGGACCGCCAGGTGCCCGACCTGCTGCCCAACCTCCCCCTGCGCTGACAGTGAGGATGTACGAGGACTCCGCGCCGGTGGGTCTGACCCTTGCTCTGACTGACCTCGTGTCTTCAACGGGATCTGTCGACCGGCCGGCGCGGAGCCCTCGTGCACCTGCCGAACGGGCGT
>NZ_JBJLSE010000142.1:0-7330 GCF_050871845.1 Kineococcus arenarius subsp. arenarius | reverse complement strand
CCCCGCTCCCTCCCGGGAGCGGGGGTCGCGGTGCGTCCGGGGTCGGGGAGCCCGTCAGCGCGCCGGCGCGCTGCTCCGACGGGATGAACCGAGAGCGGTGACTCGCCCCAGCGCTGAAGCACCCCGCTGCCGGTGTCGACAACCCCACGGTGGAGGAGGCCGGCCGGAGCAGCGCAGACCCGCGGGGTCCCCGCGCGGCGCTGCACCGCGCCCGTGAGGAGCTGCTGCGCCCGCTGGCCGCCGACTCCGCCGAGGTCGTCTTCTGGCGCCGGCACACCCGCACCGGCGTGGTGCTCTCCGTGATCTGCGGGGTCCTCGTCACCGCCTCCGCCTGGGTGCAGCCCGCCCACCCCCACCGCGTGGCCCTGACCGTCTTCGACACCGTGGCGACCTCCTGCGTCCTGCTGGTCCTGCTGCTGCCCGTGGAGCGCCTGGCCCGCGCCCGCGGCGGCAGGCTCTTCCCGTACACCTGGACGCTGGCGAGCTTGGCGATCACCGTGGTCGCCACCGTCCTGGACGGCCCCGCGGGCACCACGACGGACACCCCCGTGCGGCTGATGTACTTCCTGTCCGTGGGGTTCGTGGCGGTCGCCTACCCGCCGGGCGCGGTCGCCGTCCTGGGCGGGACGGCTGTCCTCGCCGACCTCGCCACCGCCCTGGCCACGCACGTGCCCGCCGACCGCGTCGTCGTCCCGGTGGGCATGCTCGCCACCGCCGTGCTGGTCGCCACCTGGGCCGCCCTCGGCCAGCACGAGCTGCGCGAGCAGCACCGGGCCGTGCGCCGCGAGCTCGCCGCCCTCGCCGACACCGACCCCCTCACCGGCTGCCTGAACCGCCGCGCGTTCCTGCACCACCTGCGCGAGCACCTCGAGCACCCCGCCCCCGCGGCGTCGCTGCACCTGGTGGACCTCGACGGCTTCAAGGCCGTCAACGACACCGCCGGCCACGCCGCCGGCGACGACCTCCTGGTGGCCGTGGCCGGTGCCCTGCGACGAGCCGTCGGCCCCGCCGGGACCGTCGCGCGCCTGGGCGGTGACGAGTTCGCGGTCCTGGTCGGTGCTCCCGGCGCGGCCGCCCGCACCGAACCGGCCGAGGCGGTGCGCGCGCAGGTCGCGCGCGTCGGCGCGGCCCACGGCGTCACCGCCAGCGTCGGTTCCACGCTGCTGCGCGCCGGGGACGGCCCCGCCGGTGCCGTGCGGCGCGCCGACGAGGCCATGTACGCCGCCAAGGCGTGCGGCGGGGACCGCGTCGCCACCTCGCCCGCGGACGAGCCCCTCGAGGACCCCACGGGCCCCGACGGGCCCGGGGAGCGCCGCGGACCCCGCGGCCACCGGCGGGCGGCGGCCCGGTGAGCCGCGCGCGGCACCTGCCGGCCCTGCCCGCCGCCGTGTTCGCCCTGGCCCTCGCCGCCTCCGCCGCCCTGGCCGTGCGGCCCGCCACCGCCGCGGCGGCCGCCACCCTCCAGGGCCTGCTGTGGGTCGCCGTGGTGGCCGCTCTCGCCGTGGCCGCCGCGCGCGCCACCGCAGACCGCGCTGCGTGGGCCCTGTTCGCCTCCGGCACGGCCGTGCTCGTGCTGGCCCGGCTCGCGCTGTACGCCGCCGCCGGCAGCCCCCTCGTCGACCCGGTGGTGCTGGAGCGCCACGGGCCGCTCGTCCTGGCCACCCTGCTCGGCTACCCGCTCTTCTACGCCGCCCAGGTCGCCCTGCTGCGCCGGCGGCTGCACCGGGTGCGCAGCCCCTGGCTCGACGGCGCGCTCGCGGTGCTGCTGCTGGCCGCCGCGTGCTCGGCGCTGTTCCTGCACCCCCTGCAGCGCGCCACGGGGATGGGTGCGGCCACCATCGCCGCCGCGGTGGCGCGCCCGTCCATGGACGTGCTCATGGCGGTGTACGCGCTGACCACGTGCTCCCTGCTCGGCTGGCGCCCCGACCGCCGCCTGCCCCTGGTCGCCGCCGCCTTCACCGTCCTGACCGCCGCCGACGTCACCGACCTGCTGCGCCTGGCCGGCGCCGCTGGGCCCGCCGCGGCCGGGGTCGCCGGTCCCGTGGCGGTGGCGGTGGACGTGGCGCGCTTGTGCGCGGGTGCCCTGCTGGTGCTCGCCGCCCGGCAGTCGGCGCCCCGGCTGCCGCGCCGGCACGCCGAGGGCTGGCCGGTGCTTCTGGCGCCCGTCGGGGTCCTGCTCGGCAGCGTCGCCCTGCTGCTCGTGGACCGGTGGTCCCGGCTGCCCGACGCCGCGGTCGTGCTGACCTTCGCGGCCGTCGGGGGCGTCACCGTCAAGGTGGCCCTGGCGTTCGACGAGCTGATCCGGCTGCTGGGCAGCGCTCGGCAGGCCGTCACCGACGACCTCACCGGGCTGGCGAACCGGCGCGCCCTGTTCCAGCGGCTCGCCGGCACCGCCGCCGGCGGACGGGACACCGGCCTGCTGCTCGTGGACCTCAACCGCTTCAAGGAGGTCAACGACACCCTCGGCCACCACCGCGGTGACGACCTGCTGCGGGCCGTCGCCGTGCGCCTGACCGGGTGCCTGCCGCAGGAGGCGCTGCTCACGCGGCTGGGCGGTGACGAGTTCGCGGTCGTCCTGCCCGGTGCCGGCACCGCCGCCGGGCACCGCGTCGCCGAGGACGTCCTCACCGCCCTCGCCGAGCCGTTCACCGTCGGCGGCCTCGCCGTGCACGTGGGCGCCAGCGTCGGCGTCGCCGCGACCGGCGCCGCGCGGCAGGTCGCCGGCCCCCTGCCCGGTGGTGACGCCGAGCTGCTGCGGCAGGCGGACGCGGCGATGTACGTGGCCAAGCGCGCCGGCGGCGGCGTCGCCGTCTACGACGAGGCCGTGGACCGCGCCGCGCGTGACCGGCTCGCGCTGCTGGACGACCTGCGCGCCGGCATCGCCGCCGGGCAGCTCGTGCTGCACTACCAGCCGCAGGTGGACCTGCGCACCGGCGGGGTCGTCGGCATGGAGGCGCTGGTGCGCTGGCAGCACCCGCAACACGGCCTGCTGGCCCCCGCGGCGTTCCTGGACCTCGCGGAGGAGCGCGGCCTGATGACCTCGGTCACCGCGGAGGTGCTGCGCCAGGCCGTCGCCGAGGCCGTGCGCTGGCGCGAGGCCGGTCGGCCGCTGCGCGTCGCGGTGAACCTGGCGACCAGCTGCCTGCTCGACGCCGCCCTGCCGAGCCGCGTGCGCGACGTCGTCGCCGCCGCGGGCCTGGACCCCCGCGCCCTGGTCCTGGAGATCACCGAGACCACCCTCATGAGCGACCCCGAGCGCAGCCGGCGCACCGTCGCCGGGCTGCTGGACACCGGCGCCGGCGTCAGCATCGACGACTACGGCACGGGGTACTCCAGCCTGGCGTACCTGCGGGACCTGCCCGCGGTCGAGCTGAAGCTGGACCGCACGTTCACCGCGCGCGCCGCGCGGGACGGGCGCTCGGCCGCCATCGTCGCCGGCACCGCCGACCTGGCGCACAGCCTGGGCATGCGGCTGCTGGCCGAGGGCGTCGAGGACGCCGCGACGCTGCACCGCCTGGGGGAGCTGGGGGTCGACGAGACGCAGGGGTACCACCACGCCCGGCCGATGCCGGGCGGGCAGGTACTGGGCTGGCTGGAGCAGCGGGGGAGCACGGTGCGCGGCGGCCGGCGCCCCCCGGCCCCGGTGCGCTGACCCCGTCGGCGGTCAGTCGAGGCGGTGCACCTGCACCCGCTGGGCGACCGCCTCGACCGCCTCCGCGGTGCCCGTGCCGTAGCCCTGCCGGGTCACGTTGACCGCACCGGCCGCGGCGGCCGTGCGGATCGCCGTCAGCTCGTCGGCGCCCTGCGCCAGCCGGGCCGCGACGGCCCCGCTCATCGAGTCGCCGGCGCCGCGGAACTGCACCGCCGTGAAGCTCGGCACCTCCAGCCGGTGCGCGCCCGCCCCCGTGAGCACCAGCGGCTCCTGCGCGGCCCGCGTCACCAGGACCGTGCCCGCGCCGCGCTCGCGCAACCGCCCGGCCCGGCGCATCAGCTCCGCCACGTCCCCGGCCTCCGCCTCGCCGTCGCCGGGCAGCTCGTCGTGCGCGATCTTCAACACGTCCACCCCGCCCTCCAGGGCGTGCTCCAGCGCTTGGCCGGACAGGTCCGCGACGACCCGGGTGCCCTGGCCGCGCGCGTCCGCGGCCAGCCGCCCGAACACGTCCGCCGACAGCACCCGCTCGTGCTCCGGGCCCGTCAGCACCAGGACCCCGCTGTCGAGGGCGGAGGTGACGGTGGTGCTGAACAGGTCGTCGACCTCGTGGCGGGTCAGGGTCGCGGTGGACGCCGCGACCCGCTCGGCCCGCTCGGCGTCCGGTTCCCCCTCGTGGCCGCGGTGGTCCAGCACCGCGGTGGCGCTGGGCCCCGCCGTGCGCACGACGTGCGGTTCCAGGCCCTCCGCCCGCAGCAGGGCCTCCACCGCCGTGCCGGGCTCACCCCCCAGCGGCAGGCACAGCCGCACCCGCGCCCCCAGGTGTGCGGCCATCCGGGCCACCCACACGCCCTGGCCGCCCGGGTGCAGGTGGATCTCCACGTCGCCGCTCGCGCTCGGCTCGACCAGGACGCGCAGGACCGGCGAGGGGGCGAAGACGGTCACGCTCGGGTTCACGAGCAGAACGTACGGTCGCGGCAGGGGTGGCGCACGACGGGCCGCACGGGATCCGCCGGAGCGCTCAAGGTGCAGTGCCCGGCTGCCGATGTCCTCCACGCAGCGGACCCCGCCCGGGGTGCCGCCCGGAACCCGGGGAGAGCCGATGGCCCACGACGACACCGAGGCGCCGACGGGCGCTCCCGCGCGCGGCGCGCAGACCGTCGCCCCCGTGCAGGCGTCGGCGCTGCAGTTCGCCGCGTCGATCCTGGGCGAGGCGAGCTACACGCCCGAGGCCCAGCTCAACGCGTCGCTGTCGGCGCCCGCACGCGTGAGCGAACCGGCCGCACAGCCCACCGCGCCCGTCGAGCAGCCCGTCGTCGAGCCCGTCGTGCCCGTGGCTGAGCCGGTCGTGCCCGTGCCCGTGGCCGAGCAGCCCGTCGTCGAGCCCGTCGTGCCCGTGGCCGAGCCGGTCGAGCAGCCCGTCGTCGAGCAGCCCCGCGGCTGGTTCGGGCGGCTGATCGCCAAGCTGCTCGGGCGCGGCTGAGCCCTCAGGCGCCGGCCAGCGCGGGGGCGTGGTGCCTCGCGCGGGGTGCCGGGTGCCCCGGTCGCGCCGGTCGTCGCCTCGTGCTGAACGTCGCGTGCAGGAGCAGCCTGTCCCGCCCCACCGCGGGGGAGCGCCGGTGCATGCCGCGCGGGTCGGCGAACACGACCGTGCCCGCGGGGCCGCCCGGCGCCTCGAAGGTGCCGGGCGCGGCCCCCTCCTCGCGCCGGTCGAGGTGGGTCCCGCTCACGTAGTGCAACGGCCCGTCGCCGTCCTGCGCCGCCGTGAGGTGGACCCACACCTCCAGCACCGGCCGCCGCCCCCGCGGGGCCCGTTCCCAGCGGCGCGGCGGGAGGGGCCCGGCGGCGGCGACCTCCAGCCAGCCGGCGGGTTCCACCGAGCGCACCGCGCGGCGGCAGTAGGCCTCGGCGATGCCGTCCAGGACGGGGTGCAGGAGCAGCCGGCGGCACGAGGTGGCGGGCACGTCGTCACCCAGCAGCGCCACGCGGTCCGCGTCCGCCGGGTGGTCCCAGGGGTCCCAGGGGTCCCAGGGGTCCCGGCCCGCCGCCAGGAGGAGGCGGTGCGCGCGGGCGTCCTGCTCCCGGTGGTCCACCAGCGCACGGGCGCAGTCGAGGACGTCGTCCAGCACTCCCGCGTCGCCGGTGAGGGCCACCAGGCTGGTGGAGGCGATCCCGTCGCGGCGCAGGTCGGCCACGACGCGCCCCGCTTCGGGCATCACCACGCCCCTCTCCGCCGACCACCGGCCCACCCGCCGGCCGGACCCGTGGCCGGAGCGGTGGCCGTGGTGCGCTGAAGCCTTCACGCCCGACCTCCTCACCGTGATCGCCAGACTCTACCGTGTCTTTGCGTAACTTACGGTGACTCAGCGCAGTCGCGCTGGGGCGTGTCGACACCCCGGGGTCCCGGACGGGGCCCCACCCCGGTCAGCGCGCAGGTGCAGCGAGCACGGCCTCGGCGAGGGCGTCCACGCCCGTCGCGACGAGCGACGGCGCCGGGGACGCGGACGGGTACGGGCGGCCGTCGCGGTCCAGCCACGCCGTGGGGAACCCGGCCCGCGCCGCGCCGTCCAGGTCCCAGGGGTGCACCGCCGTGAACAGCGCCTCCCCGGCCGCCAGGCCGCACACCCGCAGCACGTGCGCGTACGCGTCGGGGTGCGGTTTCCAGGGACCGGCCTCCTCCACGGACAGCACGTGCGAGAAGTCCTCCCGCAACCCGGCGCGTTCCAGCAGCGACTCGCACTCGTGCGCGGAGCCGTTGGTGAACGCGACCAGGTCCAGCCCCGCGCCGTGCAACCGCCGCACCCCCGCGGGGACGTCGGGGTGGACCGTGAACTCCCCGAAGGCCCCCAGCGCGAACTCCACCGCCGCGTCCACGTCGCGGTCCAGGTGCTCGCGGACGCCCCTGGCGCCCAGGTCGGCGCGCAGGACGTCCTCGGCCACCCGCCGGAAGGGCGCCGGTTCCCCGGCGAACGTGCGGGCGAAACCGTCCCGCAGCACGGAGGGCAGGAAACGCGAGTGGACGGCCCCGGCGGGTGCGCCGAGGCCGTCCAGCCTGCGCCGCAACGCGGTCGTGTCCGACAACGTCTCGTTGACGTCGAACACGACCGCGCGCGGCCGGGTGCTCAGGGGCACCGTGCTGCCGAGCCCGTCAGCGGCGGACCGAGCGGCGGCTGCTGCCGGCGAGGATGGAGACGCCGATCGCCGCGAGCACCACCTGGATGATGAGGGTGATGATGCTGAACCCGTCGTCCGTCAGGCCGATGGCGGCGGAGATCGCCAGGCCGATCAGGGCCGCGACGATGCCGACGAGGATCGTCGCGATGATGCCGATCTTCTGCTTGCCGGGCAGCACCAGGCGCGCCAGGGCCCCGATGATCAGACCGACGATGATGGCGGAGAGGAACGAAATGCCCACGGTCCGTTGCCTTTCTGGAGTGGATCCCGGAACTGCTTCGCCGAGACGTTAAACCCGCCGGGAACTTCCCGCCCCCCGAGATCGTCGAGGCGCCACGCAGCCGGCCGCACCGCCCGCCGGGCCGCGCGCACCCCCGGTCCCTAGTGGTCAGCTCGGGAAGTTCCTGATCATGCTGCGGCCTGCCAGGTGAAGCGGACGGGCCGGCGAGTCTGGCTCCGTTCGCGAGCCCAGGCTTGCACGGCCCGGTCGCACTCATCCGTGGTGGT
>NZ_JBJLSE010000141.1:0-7808 GCF_050871845.1 Kineococcus arenarius subsp. arenarius | reverse complement strand
CCCCCCCCCCCCCCCCCCCCCCCCCCCCCCCCCCCCCCCCCCCCCCCCCCCCCCCCCCCCCCCCCCCCCCGCCCCGGCCCCCCCCCCCCCCCCCCCCCCCCCCGGCAGGAGGGAGGGGGGAGGGGTGGGTGGGGTCAGCGGCGGACGGTGCGGGTGCGGCGGGGCACGTCCGGGGCCGGGTCGCCGACGGGCGCGGGGGTGCTCACCGGGACGGGGGCGGCGGCGGCGCGCACCGCGGCGGCCACGTCGAGCATCCCGGCGCCGTACCCGGCCGGCCACGACGGGCGCGGTGCGGCGGTCGTGCGCAGCAGGTCCTCCACCTGCCCCGGCGTCGTGCCGGGTGCCACCGCGCGCACCAGGGCGGCGGCCGCCGCGACCTGCGGGGCGGAGAAGGACGTGCCCGACACCGCGAAGTACTGGTGGCCCTGGCTGGCGGGGCCACCGGCGGGCACGTCCTCGCCGGGTGCGCTGAGGTCCACCGCGTCGTTGTGCTGCGCCCACGGCGCGGCCCCGCCGCCGACGGCCGAGGCGGACACCGAGACGACACCCGGGTAGGAGGCCGGGTACTCCACCGGGTTGCCCTGGTCCCCGGTGTTGCCCGCGGCGGCGACGACGACCACGCCCTTGCCGAGGGCGTAGTCCACCGCGTCGGCGGTGACCGCGCTGTACGTCTCCCCGCCCAGGGACAGGTTGACGACGTCGGCGCCGTGGTCGGCCGCCCACACGACGCCCTGCGCGACGGCGTTCCCCGAGCACCCCTGCGGGGTGCACACGCGCACGGGGAGCACCTCGACGTCCGGGGCCACGCCCGCGGCGCCGATGCCGTTGCCGTGCGCGCCGGCCACGACCGTGGCGACCTGCGTGCCGTGGGTGCCGATGTCGGTGCCCGTGGCGAAGTCCGCGCCCGGCAGCACCCGCCCGGCCAGGTCGGGGGTGGTGGGGTCCACGCCGCTGTCCAGGACGGCGACGGTGACGCCCCCGCCGGTGGTGGTGGCCCAGGCGTCCGGTGCGCCGATCTCCGACAGGTGCGTGGCGTAGCGCAGGAAGGGGTCGGTCGCGAGCGCCCCGGTGCCGGCCAGGGGCTCGACCGCCGGCGGGGCCGGGTCGGGCGTCAGCCGGTACGTCGTGCGCGGCGCCGCGGAGGACACCGAGCCCTGCGCCGCCAGGCGGTCGGCCAGGCGCTGCGCGGCGGCCGCGTCCGGGGCGGTGACGGTCTCCAGGACGAGGGTGTCGCCGACGTGGCGCAGCAGGTCGACGGCGACCTCCCCGCCCGCCGGCGCGGCGGAGGCGGGCAGGGGAGCGCCCGCCAGGGCCGCGAGGGCGAGGCCGAGGACGACGGCGGCGCGGCGTCGCGCGGGGCGGGGTTCGGGCACGACGGCTCCCTGCTCGTGGGGGTGGTTCCGGAGCCTCGTCGGCACGGTCGGCGCACGACTTGAGCGGATTCCTTGCCCGTCCGGGGGAGCGGCCGCTACGGTTCCCCTCGATACGCATCGACGACGAGCGGGTGAGAGGGGGCGGCGTGGCCCGGGTTCCGACCAGCAAGGACGTGGCGCGCGTCGCCGGCGTCTCGCAGAGCACCGTCTCCTACGTGATGAGCGGCAAGCGGCCCATCTCGGAGAAGACGCGCCGGCTCGTCGAGGACGCGATCGCGCAGTTGACGTACCAGCCGCACGCGGGGGCGCGGGCGCTGGCCGGCCGGCGCACGAACGTCGTCGCCGCCGTCGTGCCGTTCCGCACGCCGCTCAGCGCGCACGGCCTGATGGCCTTCGTCGAGGAGATCGCACTGGCCGCCCGCGCCCGCGACCACGACCTGCTCATCGTCACCGCGGACGAGGGTCCCGGTGCGCTGCAACGGGTCGCGGGCCGGGCGCTGTGCGACGCGGTCGTCGTCATGGAGGTCCGCACCGACGACGAGCGCGCCGCGGTGGCCCGTTCGCTGGGGCGGCCCACGCTGTTCATCGGGTTCCCGCAGGACGCCGAGGGGCTGCACTGCATCGACTTCGACTTCGAGGGTGCCGCCCGCCTCCTCGTCGCGGAGCTGGCCGCGGCCGGCAACCGCGAGGTGGTCGTGCTGGGCTGGGCCCCCGAGCTCGCGGAGCTGGGGATCAACTACGTGTCGCGGTTCCGGGCCGCGGCCGAGGCCGCCGCCGCCGAGCACGGGGTTGCGCTGCGCTGGTGCGCGGTGCCGTCCGGGCACGGGGCGGTGGAGGAGTGCGTGGCGGACGTGCTCGGCGCGCCGGGCGCTCCGCCGGGGCTGCTGGCCTCGACGGGTGCGCAGGCGGCGCTCAGCGCGCTGCTGCGCCGGGAGCTGGTGCCCGGGCGCGACGTGGACCTGGTCGCGCTGTGCACCGACGCCGAGGCCGAGGCGCTCCCCGTCCCGCTGACGGCGGTCTCCCCGCAGCCGCGGGACGTCTCGCGCCAGGCGATGGAGTGGTTGTTCGCCCTGCTCGAGGCCCCCGGGAGCCCCGGCGAGCTGCGCCGGGTGCCCGCGGAACTGACCCGGCGGCGTTCCGTCCGCACCGCCGGCTGACCCCACGACCGTTTCGACCGCACCGCCGCACGACCGTCGTCGATACGCATCGACGGAGAAGCACGACGAACCGCACGACCCGCCGACAGCCCACGACGCCGTGGGCGAGAGGAGAGCAACGAGATGGCTCGACGAGGAACCGCGCGCACCGGCCTGGCCGCCGTGCTGGCCGTGCCCCTGCTGCTGAGCGCCTGCGGCGGCGGGAGCGGCGGGGGCACGACCTCCGGCGACTCCGGCACCCTGCGCGTGCTGGACTACTACAACTCCGAACCCAACGCGACGCTGTGGAACGACGCCATCGAGGCGTGCGGCACCGAGATCGGGGTGGAGATCGACCGCGAGGCCGTCCCGGGCGAGACCCTCATCCAGAAGGTGCTGCAGCAGAGCTCGTCCCGGACGCTGCCGGACGTGCTCATGCTCGACAACCCCGACGTGCAGCAGATCGCGGAGTCCGGCGCGCTGGCCCCCCTGGGCGACCTGGGGATCGACTCCACCGGCGTCGCCCCGGGCGTGCTGGAGGCCTCCACCTACGAGGGCGAGCTGTACGCCCTGCAGCCGGTCACCAACACGATCGCGCTGTTCTACAACAAGACGATCCTCGAGCAGGCCGGGATCACCCCGCCCACGACGTGGGACGAGCTGAAGACGACCGCCGCGGCGCTGACCCAGGGCGACCAGTACGGGTTCGCCATGTCCAACATCAACACCTACGAGGGCACCTGGCAGTTCCTGCCGTTCATGTGGTCCAACGGCGGTGACGAGAGGGACATCGCCACGTCGGAGACGGCCGAGGCGCTCCAGCTGGTCAAGGACCTCATGGAGTCCGGCTCGCTGTCGCAGTCCTCCGTCACCTGGTCCCAGGCCGACGTCGCCGACCAGTTCGCCGCCGGCAACGCCGCCATGATGGTCAACGGGCCGTGGAACTTCGGCACGCTGGACGTCGTGGAGGGGCTCGAGTACGGCATCGTGCCGATCCCGGCGCCCACCGCGGGTGGCGCCGTCGTCTCCCCGTTCGGCGGCGAGGCGTGGGCCGTGCCGCAGACCGGCGACGAGGAGAAGATGCAGAAGGCCGCCGACCTCGTCCAGTGCCTCAACAAGGACGAGACCCAGATCGAGGTCTCGGTGGCCACCGGCACCGTGCCCACCAAGCCGGAACTGGCCGACGAGGTCGTCGCGCAGAACCCCAACCTGGCCGCGTTCGCCGAGCAGGTGCCCGACCTGCGGGCCCGCACCGGCCAGCTCGGCCCGGAGTGGCCGGCCGCCGCCACGAAGATCTACACGGCGGTGCAGAACGCGCTCGTCGGCGGCATGACGCCCGAGGACGCCCTGCGGCAGGCCCAGGATGGCTGAGGTCGCCACCCCGGGGCGCGCGGCCGGCGGGGTCACCACCCCGCCGGCCGCGGCGGCCGGACGCCGGGGACCCTCGGGGAAGCTGAAGGCCCGGCTGATCGAGATCGCCTTCGTCGTGCCGGCCGTCGTGTACCTCCTGCTGTTCTTCGGCTACCCCGTCGTGAAGAACGTCGTCATGGGCTTCCAGGAGTACACGACGAGGACCTTCTTCACCGGTGAGGCGCCGTGGATCGGGCTGGAGAACTACCGCAACGTCTTCAGCAGCGCGATCTTCGACCAGGCCCTGCTGAACACGCTGCTCTTCACGGCCGGCTCGATCGCCGGCCAGTTCGTCCTCGGGCTGCTCATCGCGCTGTTCTTCCAGCGGAAGTTCCCGCTGTCGGGGGTGCTGCGCTCGCTGATCCTGCTGCCCTGGCTCATTCCCATGATCGCCGGAACGGCGGTCTGGCGGTGGATCCTCGACGCCGACAACGGTGCCCTCAACCGCATCCTCTCCGCGCTGCCGGGCGTCGACGTGAGCCCGAACTGGCTGACCAGCACGTCGCTGGCCCTCGTGGCCGTCATCGGCGTGAACATCTGGCTGGGCATCCCGTTCAACATGACGATCCTCTACGGCGGTCTGCAGGAGATCCCCGACGAGCTGTACGAGGCGGGCGCGCTCGACGGGGCCACGGGGTGGCGGGCGTTCCGGCACATCACCTGGCCGATGCTGCGGCCCGTGGTCACCGTGGTGCTCGTCCTGGGCGTCGTCTACACGCTGAAGGTCCTCGACGTGATCCTCGGCCTCACCAACGGTGGTCCCGCCAACTCCACGCAGACCATCGCCACGTTCTCGTACGACATGTCGTTCCGCCAGTTCGACTTCGGCGCGGGTGCGGCGCTCGGCAACATCCTGATCGTCATCTCGCTGATCTTCGCCGTCGTCTACCTGCGCGCGAACCGGCGCGCCGTGGACGAGTGAGGCGCGAGATGACCCGAACGGAAGGGAGGAGAACCCCGTGAGCACCGCAGTCCCCGCACCCGCCGCCGAGCGCAGCGCCCCGCCGCGCCGGGACCACGCCAGCGACAGGGCCCCGCGCCGGCCCGGTCACACGATCCTCGGCATCCTGATCCTGGCGTTCATGCTGTTCCCGCTGTACTGGATGGTCAACGTCTCGCTGCAGCCGGCGGGCAACGCCGTGGCGACCCCGTGGTTCCCCGTGGACTTCACCCTGCGCGGCTACAGCACCGCGATCGCCGAGCAGGGCGGGAACCTGGTGACGAGCCTGGTCATCAGCCTCGGCTCGGTGGTGTTCAGCCTGCTCGTCGCCACGCCCGCCGCCTACGCCATGGCCCACTTCAAGTTCGGCCGGTGGGCCACGGCCGTCCTGTTCGGCATCCTCATCACCCAGATGGTCCCGGGCATCGTGGTCGCCAACGCCCTCTACAGCGCCTACACCGACCTGGGTCTGCTGAACACCGTCGGCGGGCTGATCCTGGCCGACTCCGCGGCGGGCATCCCGTTCTCGATCATCCTCATGCGCGCCTTCATGGGCGGCATCCCCACCTCCATCATCGAAGCCGCCTACGTCGACGGCGCCGGGCACGTCCGCGCCTTCTTCTCGATCGTGCTGCCGATGAGCCGCAACGCCCTCATCACGTCGGGGTTGTTCACGTTCCTCTTCGCCTGGGGCGACTTCCTGTTCGCCCTGACCCTGACCACCACCGAGGACCTGCGGCCCATCACGCTCGGCCTCTACACCTACGTGGGCAGCTTCGTCGCCGACTGGTCGCCGATCATGGCGACGGCCGTGCTGTCCTCCCTGCCCGCCATCGCCCTGCTCGTGCTGGCCCAGCGCTACGTCGCCGCCGGTGTCACGGGCGGGGCCGTCAAGTCCTGAGGGACGAACCCGAACCACCGCAGTCCCGAGGAGGACCAGTGAGCAACCCGATCCGCGTCACCGTCTGGGGCGAGAACCGCCACGAGCAGCTCGAGCCGGAGGTCGCGAAGCGCTACCCCGACGGCATGCACGGCGCCGTCGCGCAGGGCATCGAGGAGAACCTGGGCGAGCGGGCCGTCGTGCGCACCGCCACCCTCGACGAGCCCGAGCACGGCCTGACCGAGGAGGTGCTGCGCGACACCGACGTGCTCACCTGGTGGGGCCACGCCGCGCACGGCGAGGTCTCCGACGAGGTCGCCGAGCGCGTGCAGCGCCACGTCCTGGAGGGCATGGGCCTGATCGTCCTGCACTCCGGGCACTGGTCGAAGGTGTTCACCCGGCTGATGGGCACCACCTGCACGCTGCGCTGGCGCGCCGAGCACGACCGCGAGCTGGTGTGGACGGTGGACCCCACGCACCCCATCGCGCAGGGCGTTCCCCACCCCATGATCATCGACGAGGACGAGATGTACGGGGAGTTCTTCGACATCCCCGCCCCCGACGAGCTCGTCTTCATCTCCTCCTTCTCCGGCGGGGAGGTGTTCCGCTCCGGCTGCACCTTCAAGCGCGGCCACGGGAAGATCTTCTACTTCCGCCCCGGCGACCAGGAGTACCCGACCTACTTCCACGAGGGCGTCCGCAAGGTGATCTCCAACGCCGTCGAGTGGGCGGTCACCCTGCGGCCGGAGCGGTCGATCCCCACGCTGCTGCGCTACGAGACCGAGGACTTCTACACCGGCCACGGCTACCAGGGCGCCCTGCGCGCGGACGCCGAGGAGGCGGCCGAGTGAGCCCCGGGTCCGGCGGCGCGCTGCGCGTCGTCCTCGTCGGCGCCGGCGGCATGGGGCGGGCGTGGCTGCGCACGATCCTCGCCGATCCCGAGGTGGAGCTGGCCGGCGTGGTCGACCTCGACCGGGACGTGGCCGCCGCGGCCGTGGCGGAGGCCGGGGTGCCGGACGTGCCGCTGGGCCGCGACGCCGTCGAGCTGGCCCGGGCCACCGGCGCGGACGCCGTCGTCAACGTCACGGTGCCGCGCGCGCACCACCCGGTGACCACGGCGGCGCTGTTCGCCGGGCTGCCGGTGCTGGGGGAGAAGCCCGTCGCCGAGGACGTCGCGCAGGCGCTGTCCCTGGTGGCGGCCGCGGAGGTCACCGGCCGCCTGTTCGTGGTCAGCCAGTCGCGCCGCTACAACGCGCACCTGCACGCCTTCCGCGAGCAGGCGCGCGTGCTGGGCGACCTGGGGGTCCTGACCACCGAGTTCTTCAAGGCCCCGCGCTTCGGCGGGTTCCGCGAGGAGATGGCGCACCCGCTGCTGCTGGACATGGCGATCCACCCCTTCGACACCGCCCGGTTCCTGCTGGGAGCGGAGCCGGTGTCGGTGTACTGCGAGGAGTTCAACCCCTCCTGGAGCTGGTACGCCGGGGACGCCGCGGCCAGCGCCGTGTTCGAGATGACCGGCGGGGTGCGCTACACCTACACCGGCAGCTGGTGCGCGCCCGGGCTGGAGACGTCGTGGAACGGCGCGTGGCGGCTGTCCGGCTCGGCGGGCACGGCTCGCTGGGACGGCGACTCGGCCCCCGTGCTGGAGACCACCTCGGGCCGGCAGGCGGCTCCCGCCCAGGACCCGGGCCGCGAGATCGCCGGGTCCCTGCGGGCCTTCACCCGTGCCCTGCGCGCGGGCGTCGCCCCGCACGGGGAGGTCCACGAGAACGTCCTGAGCCTGGCGATGGTGGAGGCCGCCGTGGTCTCCGCCGAGACGGGTGCGCGGGTGCGCGTGGACGACGTGCTCGAGCGCGCGCACGAGCGGGCGCTGGCGGACGAGCGCCGCGAGGACGTGCGGGCGGTGCTGGCGTCGTGGACGTCGGTGCGCGGCGCCCTGGCCGCCGGGGCCCCCGCGGCCCCCGTGCCCGCTCCCGAGCCCGCTCCCGAGCCCGCCGCCTGACTCCCCGCCCCCGCTCCCCCACCCCCGCCCCTCCCCCCGCGGTGATCTTGCACGGTTGAGCGTTCAC
>NZ_JBJLSE010000140.1:0-7843 GCF_050871845.1 Kineococcus arenarius subsp. arenarius | reverse complement strand
CAGCAACATCCAGCGCACCACGGCCCTGAGTCCCTGGCTGATCCACTACAACACCACCCGAGCCCACTCCGCCCTGGCCGGGCAGCCCCCGACCAGCCGCCTGTCACCAACGTGATGGCCGAGTACAGCTAGCGCCCGTCAGGCCGCCGCGCGGGGCGCCACGGCCGTCAGGTGCCCGTCGCGCAGCTCCAGCACCCGGTCGGCCAGGTCCACGCCCTCGTCGCGGTGCGCCAGCAGCAGCACCGAACGCTCCCCTCGCGCGCCCACCAGGTCCGCCACCAGCGCCCGGCCCGTCTCGGCGTCCAGCCCCTCGCTCGGCTCGTCGAGCACCAGCACCGCCACGTCGGCCAGCAGCGCCCGCGCCATCGCCAGCCGGCGCCGCTCCCCACCCGAGACGGGCGCACCGCCGTCACCCAGGCGGGTGTCCAGACCCGCGGGCAGCGCCGCGAACCAGTCGCCCAGGCGCACCCGGTGCAGCACCGCCAGCAGGTCCGCGTCGGCGCGACCCGGGGCGGCCAGCAGCAGGTTCTCGCGCAGGCTGGTGGCGAAGACGTGCTCGTCGTCGGCGACCAGGCCCACCACCGCGCGCACGTCGTCCCCGGCGACCTCGCCCAGCGGCACCCCGTCCAGCTCGGCCGTGCCGGCGCGCAGGTCCAGGAACCGCATCAGCACCGCCCCCAGCGTCGACTTCCCGCTGCCGGAGGCCCCCCGCACGGCGACGACCTCGCCGGGTGCCAGGTCCAGGTCGACACCGCGCAGCGCCGGTCCCTCCCAGCCCGCCACGACCCCGCGCAACCGCAGCGCCCGGCCGGTGCCGGCCGGCAGCGCGCGCGGGTCGGCGGGTTCGGTGGCGGCCGGTGCGGTGCTCAGCAGGTCCGCGCTGCGCCGGGCGGCCTGGGCGGCGCGGTGCCGGGCGCGCACCGCGTCCGGCAGGGCCCTGGTGGCCTCGACCACCACGGCCGCCCCCAGCACCACCGCGGCCGCCCACGCCGCACCCGCGCCCGAGCCGCCGGCGAGCAGCGCCGGGCCCAGCACGGCCAGACCCGCACCCAGCGCCTGCACGGCCGCGGTGCCGGCCGCCGCCCGCGCCCGCCGGCGCTCACCGACGGCCAGGCGGGACACGCTGCGGTGCAACGGCTCCAGGGGGTGCGGGGCGCCGACGGCGAGCAGGTCCTCCACCCCGGCGGCGGTCTCGGTGCCCGCCTGCGCCAGGGCGGCCACGTCGTCGCGGTGCGCCTCGGCGCGCCGCTCCGCCCACCCGGCGGCCAGCGGCGCCACCACGGCCGCCAGCACCAGCCCCGGCAGCGCCGCCAGCGCCAGCACCGGGTCGGCCAGCGCCGCCGCGCCCAGCGCGACGGCGAGCGCCAGCGCGGTGGCCGCCACCGGGTGCCGCCAGCGCAGCAGCGCGTCCACCCGGGCGTCGACGTCGTGCACCAGCTGCACCAGCAGGTCCCCGGACCCGCCCGCGCGCCGGCGCGTCAACGGCCCCGGCAGCCGCGGCACCAGCGCCGCCACCACCGCCGCACGCCGCCGCGCCAGCTTCGACAGCGCCGCGTCGTGGGACAGCAGCCGCTCGGCGAGCACCAGCAGCGGGCGGGCGGTCGCGCTGGCGCGCACCACCACGGCCGCCACCGACAGCGTCAGCACCGGCGGGCGGCCGGCCGCGGTGACGATCAGCCACGTCGCCGTCGCGGTCAGCGCCGCACCCGCCAGCACCGCCGCCGCCCCGGCCACCACGGCCAGCGCCGCGCGCGCCCGCACCGACAACACCCACCGCCTCCCCGAGGACCCCTCGTCCGCGGAAACCAGTGTTTCCGCCCTCGCGGGAGTGCCCGACGGGGCGGAAACACTGGTTTCCGCGGGGGAGGGGTCGGCGAGGGGACGGGTCAACGGAACGACGCGGTCCGCGGCCGCCAGCAGGGCGGGGCGGTGCGCGAGCACCAGCACCGCGCACCCCTGCGCCGCCAGCTGCCGCAGCGTCGCGACGACGGCGCGCTCGGCGGCGGCGTCCAGGTGGGCGGTCGGCTCGTCCAGCACCAGGCGCCGCGCGCCCATCAGCACCCCCAGGAACGTGCGCGCCAGCGCCAGGCGCTGACGCTGCCCCGCGGACAGCCCGCTGCCGCCCTCACCCAGCGCACGCGCCGGGTCCAGGTCGGCCGCCGCGGCCATCGCCAGCGCCCGCGCCACCTCGTCCGCGCCCGCCTCGCGCCCGGCGCGCACCGCCTCGGCGACCGTGCGGGCGAACGGGAACGTGGGGCGCTGCGGCAGGTGTGCCACCGCGTCCGCCCCCAGCGGGTGCCCGGCCCCACCGGCGTCGGGCACCAGCAGGCCCGCGGCCACCCGCGCCAGGGTCGACTTGCCCGCACCGCTGACCCCGGCCAGCGCGACCAGCTCACCCGGCGCCACGTCCAGGTCCACACCGCCCTGGTCCGTGCCCCGGGTCTCGCCCACCACGGCCGTGCCGTCGGCGCGCAGCACCCGCACCCCGCGCAGCCGCAGGCCGGGCGCGTCACCGCCGCGCCGGGAGGCGGTGGGCGCGGTCAGCAGCGCGTCGACGTCGTCGACGACGGCACCCGCGTCGGCGGAGTCGTGGAAACGGGCACCCACCTCGCGCAGCGGCCGGTACGCCTCCGGCGCCAGCAGGATCACCAGCAGCGCCGTGCGCAGGTCCAGGGTGCCGCCGGCCAGCCGCATGCCCGCGGTGACCGCGACCAGGCCCACCGACAGGGTGCCCACCAGCTCCAGCGCCGTGGACGACAGGAACGCCACCCGCAGCACGCCCAGCGTGGCGCGGCGGTGCGCGTCCGTGGTCGCCGCCACGGCCTCGACCTGCCGCCCGGCGCGGCGGTGCGCGCGCAGCGTCGGCAGGCCGCGCACCACGTCCAGGAAGTGCGCCGACAGGGTGCGCGCCGCCCGCCAGCGCCGTTGGGCGCGCGCCTGGGTGGCGCGGCCCAGCAGCACCGCGAACACCGGCACCAGCGGCAGGGTCAGCGCCACCGTCAGCGCCGAACCGGGGTCCAGCAGCGCCAGCAGCACCAGCACCACCGGTGGCAGCAGCGCACCGGGCACCAGCGCCGGCAGGTAGCGGGTGAACCAGCCGTCCAGGGCGGGCAGGCCCTGTACCAGCAGCGCCGTGAGCCGGGCCGCGCCGAAGCGCTGCACCCCGTCCGGGCCCAGTTCCAGCGCGCGCTCGCCCGCGCGGCGGGTCAGGTCGGCGCGCACCGCCGTGGCGGTGCGCTGCGCCAGGGCGGTCGCCGCCCACGACGTCACCGCGCGCGCGGCCACGACGGCGCCCAGCAGCACCAGCGCCCGGGAGGCGTCGGCACCGCGCCACAGCGCCACGACGAGGTCGGCCAGCGCGAACGCCTGCGCCACGAGCAACCCGGCCGCGGCCGTCTCGGCGGCGGCCACGGCCGCGATGCCGCCGCGCGCGGGGCGGGCGTGCCGCAGCAGGCGCGCGTCGACCGGGCCGCGCGGGCGGCGCTGAGCGCTCGCCGTCTGAGCGTTCCCCGTCGGGGCGGAAACACTGGCTTCTGCCCTAGCGGGGGCGCCTCCGGGGGCGGAAACGATGGTTTCCGCGGGAACGGGGGTGGTGGGGGACGTGGGGGTCGTCACCGTCCCGCCGCTGCCGGCACCGGAGCGCCGAGGCGGCCCAGCGGCGTGCCGTGGCCGCTGGCGACGCGGCGGCGGAACACCCAGTACGACCACAGCTGGTACGCCACCACCCCGGGCAGTACGACCACGCCGACCACGGAGATCAGCTCGAGCGCGCCGTCGGAGGCCGCCGCACCCCGCAGCGTGACGTCGCCGGCCGCGCCCAGGGTGCTGGGCAGCAGCACCGCCGGCCCGTGCAGGACGTGGGCGGTGAAGACCGCCACCACCGCGACCGCCACGGCCAGGCTGGAGGCGGTGAAGGCGAGCGCCTCCGCGCGCCGCCACGCGGCGAGCGCGGTCACGGCCAGCAGCACGGCGGCGGCGGCCACGGCCGGGTGGCCGGCGGCCGCGAACACCGCGACCGCGCACGTGGCCAGGGCCGGGGCGCTCGCCACCGCCAGGCGCCGGGCGCGCACCCGCAGCACCCCGGTGGTGCGAAGGGACAGGAACGTCGCCCCGTGCACCGTGGCCAGCAGCACCCCGGCCAGGCCGCCGAGCACCGCCCACGGGCCGACCATCGGCTCCAGCGAGCGGGTCAGCCCGCCCAGCGCACCGGCGCCGGCGTGGACCTCGCCGTCGGCGGCCAGGGCCAGGCCGTCCACCAGCACCCCCAGCACCGCGCCCCAGGTGGCCGCCAGCAGCAGCGAGGAGCCGGCCAGGAAGGCGTCGCAGCGGGCGTGCCAGCTCGCCGAGTCGTGCTTGCCGCGGAACTCGATCGCCACCCCGCGCACCGCCAGCAGCAGCAGGACGGCGACCATCGGCAGGTACAGGCCCGACAGCAGCGCGGCGTACCAGTCGGGGAACGCGGCGAACGTCACGCCGATCGCGGCGACCAGCCACACCTCGTTGCCGTCCCACACGGGACCCACGGTGCGCACGGCGGCGCTGCGCTCGGCGTCGGTGCGGCCCAGCAGGGGGCCCAGGAACCCCACGCCGAAGTCGAAACCCTCCAGCACGAAGAACAGCACCCAGGCCAGGACGGCGATGCCGAACCAGATGACGGGCAGGTCCACGAGAGCTCCAGTTCCAGGTGTCAGTAGGTGAGGGCGACGTCGGCGTCGTCGTCCTCGGCGGTGCGCTCGCGCGGTGCGGGTGCGGCCGGCAGCCCGGCGCGCACCAGGCGCGTGACGAGCAGGGTCCACGCCCAGGCCAGCGCGCCGTACACGGCGGTGAAGGCGATCAGGCTGAGGGCGACCTCGCCGGCCGTCAGGCCGGGGGAGACGCCGTCGGCGGTGCGGTAGAGGCCGAACACCAGCCAGGGCTGGCGGCCGGTCTCGGTGAAGATCCAGCCGAAGGAGTTCGCCGCCAGCGGCAGCAGCGGCAGCACCGGCACCGACCACAGCACGGTGGAGGCCAGGCGGGTGTCCACCGCGATCGGGCGGCCCTTGCGGGTGACCCACAGGTGCACCAGCGCCACGGCGGCGGCGAGCATCCCCACCCCGATCATCAGCCGGAAGCTCCAGAACGCCACCGGGATCCAGGGCGTGTAGTCGCCGGGGCCGAACTGCGCGGCGTAGGACTCCTGCAGCTCCTTCAGCCCCGAGACCTCGGCGGTGAAGGAGCCCTTCGCCAGGAACGAGAGCAGCCCGGGGACCTCCACGCTGAACGTGGGGCGGTCCGATCCCGGTGGGGCGTAGGCGAAGATGGAGAACGGTGCCGCGGTAGTCGTCTCGTACAGGGCCTCGGCGGCGGCCATCTTCATCGGCTGCACGACGGTGATGACCTTGCCCAGCAGGTCACCGGTGACGGCGGTGAGCGCACCGCCGGCCAGGGTGGCCCAGGCGCCGAAGCGCGAGTAGGTGCGGAAGGCGGCGAAGCCCTCGGAGCCGGTCTCGTGGCCGCCGCGCAGCAGGTGCCACACGCCCACGGCCATGACCAGCGCCCCGCCGGCCATCACGGCCCCGGCCAGGGTGTGCGGGAACGCGGCGAGGTTCACCTCGTTGAGCAGCAGGTCCCGGAAGCTGCCCAGGCGGGCGCGGCCGGTGGCCTCGTCGATCGTGTAGGCGACCGGGTTCTGCATGAAGGAGTTCGCGGCGAGGATGACGAACGCGGAGATCGTCGTGCCGAGCGCCACCACCCAGATGGTGGCCAGGTGCACCGCGCCGGGCAGCCGGTCGCGCCCGAACCACCACAGGCCCAGGAAGGTCGCCTCCAGGAAGAAGGCGAGCATGCCCTCCACGGCCAGGGTGGGGCCGAAGACGTCGCCGTAGAAGCGCGCGAACTCGCTCCAGGACAGCCCGAACTGGAACTCCTGCACCAGGCCGGTGACCACGCCGACGGCGAAGGTGATCATGAGCAGCTTGCCGGTCAGCAGCGCCAGGCGGCCGAAGGTGCCGGCGCGCTCGGCGGCGCCGCGCCGGGCGAGCACCGCCGAGGCGGTCTGCAGCAGCGCGGCGAACAGCGACAGGCTGATCGAGAGGGGGACGAACAGGTAGTGGTAGAGCGTCGTGACGGCGAACTGCAGCCGGGTCAGGAGCTCGGTGTCCACGCGGGTGCCTCGGTGGTCTCGGAGGGAGGCGGCCCGCCGCGGCGCGCCGTCAACTACGTGCTGTCGTAGATGTGTCCAGGATAGGTCCGTCGGTCCCGGATTTCTACGACAGGAGGTAGTACGACGGGTCGCGTTCGTCACACCCGCTCGCGTACCATGCCCTCGTGGCACTGGGAGAGCTCGAGCGCGACGTCATGGACCGGTTGTGGTCGGCGGGCATCCCGCTGACCGTGCGAGAGGTCCACGAGCAGCTCGCCGCCCACCGCAAGATCGCCTACACCACCGTCATGACGGTCCTGGACCGCCTCGCCAAGAAGGGCGTCGTGCGCCAGCAGCGCGAGGGCCGCGCCTTCCGCTACAGCCCCGCCGCCAGCCGCGAGCAGATGGTCGCCGGCCTCATGCTCGACGCCCTCGGCGACGTCGAGGCCGTGGACACCCGCCAGGCCGCCCTGGTGCACTTCGTCGGTGGCGTCTCACCGGCCGAAGCGGCCGCCCTGCGCGAGGCGCTGGACGCGCTGTCCCAGGGGGCGCCGCGCGGGGGAGAGACCGCCCCCGCTCCGTGAGAGCGCGCCGGCGCCCCGCGCGGGCACCGGGCGAGGGGCGGTGAGCCGGCGGTGACCGCCTTCTGGTTCGCCGCCCTGGCCGTGCTGCTCGCCGGGCCCGTGCCCGCCCTGCTCGCCCGCGCCCGCTGGACGTGGCGGGTGCCGCGCGCCGCCCTGGTCCTGTGGCAGTCCGTCGCACTGGCCGCCGTGCTCGCCACCCTGGGCGCCGGCCTGTCGTCGCTGACGATGCTGTTCACCGAACAGCCCGGCCTGCCGTTCCTGGCCCGGCACGGCCTGGCCCAGACCACCCTCATCGGCCTGGGCACCGCGCTCGTGGCCGTCGTCACCGTGCGCTTCTGGGCCGTGGCCGCCCTGGTGGGCGTGCGCACCCGCCGCCGCCGGCGCCACCACCGCGAGATGGTCGACCTGCTGCACCACCGCGACGCCGCCTCGGTCGTGGACCGGGCACTGCTCGGCGAGGCCGGGGCCCGGGTGCTGCGCGTGCTCACCGGCCCGGCCCGCGTCGCCTACTGCGTGCCCGGCGTCGGCGGCAACCGCGTGGTCATCAGCGACGCCGTCCTGCGCGAGCTCAGCCCCGAGGAGGTCGGCGCCGTCCTGGCCCACGAGCAGGCGCACCTGCGCGCCCGCCACGACCTCGTCCTGGAGGCCTTCACCGTCCTGCACGCCGCGTTCCCGCGCGTGGTCTCCTCGCGCACCGCGCTGGACACCGTGCGGCTGCTGGTGGAGATGCTCGCCGACGACGCCGCCCGCCGCCGCACCGGTTCGCTGCCGCTGGCCCGCGCCCTCGTGCAGCTGGCCTCCGCGCCCGGCGAGGGCGGCGGGGAGGGCGCGGAGGGGCAGGGCGGGCTGCGGGTGGGGGCCGACGCCGTCACGCGGGTGCGCCGGCTGGCCGACGAGACCCCGGACGGCACCGACGGGCGCACGGGGTGCCCGCCGCACCGCGGCCTGGCCGCGGCCGCCTACACCGCCGCCGGGTGCGTGCTGGGCGTGCCGACCCTGGCCATCGCGGTGCCCTGGCTGACCGCCAGCTGGCGCGCCTTCGCCGGCTGACCCGCGCACGGTGCACCGGGTCGGCGCCCCGCACGCGCCTCCACCCCGCCGTGATCTTGCACGGGTGAGCGTTCAACCGGGCAAGATC
>NZ_JBJLSE010000139.1:0-7852 GCF_050871845.1 Kineococcus arenarius subsp. arenarius | reverse complement strand
GCACCGCCGAAGCGGTGCGGGGCTCTCGTGCTCGTGCCCGGGTCCCGGGAGCGGTCAGCTCTCCCCGCCGGCGCTGCCGCTGCGCCCGGCGCGCACGTCGTGCAGCTGGTACTTCTCGATCGCCTGGCCGGGTGCGCGCCAGTCGACCTCGCCGCGGTGGGCGAGCACCTCCAGGGCGCGCACCGCCACCGAGGGGCCGTCGATGTGGTAGTACCGCCGCGCGGCGGCGCGGGTGTCGGAGATGCCGAACCCGTCGGCGCCCAGCGAGACGAACTCGCCCGGCACCCACTGGCGGATCTGGTCCGGCACCGCGCGCATCCAGTCGCTGACCGCGACCACCGGGCCGGTGGCGTCCTTCAGCTTCTGCGTCACGTACGGCACGCGCGAGTCGTCGCCGGGGTTGAGGAAGGCGTGCTCGTCGCAGGCCAGGCCGTCGCGGCGCAGCTCGTTCCAGCTCGTCACCGACCAGACGTCCGCCACCACGCCGAAGTCGTCCTTCAGCAGCTGCTGCGCCTCCAGCGCCCACGGCACCCCGACGCCCGAGGCCAGCAGCTGGGTGCGCGGCCCGTCGCCCTCGCCCACCGAGACGCGGTGCAGACCGCGCAGGATGCCCTCGACGTCCACGTCCGCGGGCTCGGCCGGCTGGACCATCGGCTCGTTGTAGACCGTCAGGTAGTAGATGACGTTCTCGGGGTCCTCGCCGTACATGCGGCGCAGGCCGTCCTTGACGATGTGCCCGATCTCGTACGCGTACGCCGGGTCGTACGAGACGACCGCCGGGTTCGTGGAGGCCAGCAGCAGCGAGTGCCCGTCGCCGTGCTGCAGGCCCTCGCCCGCCAGCGTCGTGCGGCCGGCGGTGGCGCCGATGAGGAAGCCCCGGGCCATCGTGTCGGCCGCGGCCCACAGGTTGTCGCCGGTGCGCTGGAAGCCGAACATCGAGTAGAAGATGTAGATCGGCAGCATCGGCTCGCCGTGGGTGGCGTAGGAGGAGCCGGCGGCGGTGAACGCCGAGGCGGAACCGCTCTCGTTGATGCCGACGTGCAGGATCTGGCCCTGCTCGGACTCCTTGTACGCCAGCATCAGCTCGCGGTCGACCGACGTGTAGTTCTGCCCGTGCGGGTTGTAGATCTTGATCGTCGGGAACAGCGAGTCCATGCCGAACGTGCGGGCCTCGTCGGGGATGATCGGCACGACGCGCTTGCCGAACTCCTTGTCGCGCATGAGGTCCTTCAGCAGGCGGACGAACGCCATGGTGGTGGCGATCTCCTGCTTGCCCGAGCCCCGGGCCGCGACCTTGTAGGCGTCGTCGGACGGCAGGTGCATCGGGGTGTGCTGCACGCGGCGGTGCGGCACCGGGCCGCCCAGGTCCGCGCGGCGCTTGCGCAGGTACTGGATCGCCTCGTCGCCGTCGCCGGGGTGGTAGTACGGCGGGCGGTAGGGGTCCTTCTCCAGCTGCTCGTCGCTGATCGGGATGCGCAGCGAATCGCGCAGGAGCTTGAGGTCCTCCAGCGTCAGCTTCTTCATCTGGTGGGTCGCGTTGCGGCCCGCGAAGTGCGGCCCCAGGCCGTACCCCTTGATGGTCTTGGCGAGGATCACCGTGGGCTGCCCGGTGTGCTGGGTCGCCGCCCGGTAGGCCGCGTAGACCTTGCGGTAGTCGTGACCGCCGCGCTTCAGCGACCAGATCTCGTCGTCGCTCATGCCCGCCACGAGCTTGGCGGTGCGCTCGTCGCGGCCGAAGAAGTTCTCCCGGACGTAGGCGCCGTTCTCCGCCTTGAACGTCTGGTAGTCCCCGTCCGGGGTGGCGTTCATGAGGTTGACCAGGGCGCCCTGGCCGTCCGCGGCCAGCAGCGAGTCCCACTCCCGGCCCCACAGCACCTTGATGACGTTCCAGCCCGCGCCACGGAAGAACGCCTCCAGCTCCTGGACGATCTTGCCGTTGCCGCGCACCGGGCCGTCCAGGCGCTGCAGGTTGCAGTTCACGACGAAGGTGAGGTTGTCCAGCTCGTCGTTCGCCGCCACGTGCGCCAGGCCGCGCGACTCCGGCTCGTCCATCTCGCCGTCGCCCAGGTACGCCCACACGTGCTGCTGGGAGGTGTCCTTGATGCCGCGGTGGTGCAGGTACTTGTTGAACTGCGCCTGGTAGATCGCGTTCGCCGGGCCCAGGCCCATCGAGACGGTCGGGAACTCCCAGAAGTCCGGCATGAGGCGCGGGTGCGGGTAGGACGGCAGCCCGTTCGGCGCCGCGGAGGCCTCCTGGCGGAACCCGTCCAGCTGCTCGGTGCTCAGCCGGCCCTCGAGGAAGGCGCGGGCGTACACCCCGGGGGAGGCGTGGCCCTGGATGAAGACCTGGTCCCCGCCGCCGGCGTGGTCCTTGCCGCGGAAGAAGTGGTTGAAGCCGACCTCGTACAGGGTGGCGGAGGAGGCGTAGGTGGAGATGTGCCCGCCGACGCCGATCCCGGGCCGCTGCGCCCGGTGCACCATGACGGCCGCGTTCCACCGGATCCACGCCCGGTAGCGGCGCTCGACCTCCTCGTCACCGGGGAACCACGGCTCGGACTCGGGGCCGATGGTGTTGATGTAGTCCGTCGCCGTCAGGCTGGGGACCCCGACCTGCTGCTCGCGCGCGCGCTGCAGCAGCTGCAGCATCAGGTAGCGGGCGCGGCTCTTGCCGCGCTCCCCGACGACCGCGTCGAGGGACGCGAGCCACTCCCCGGTCTCCTCGGGGTCGATGTCGGGCAGCTGGCTGGGCAGCCCGTTGAGGATGGGGCCGAGCCCCGCGGGGCCGTTCCCCGCATCGTCGCGTCTGGCCACGGTGGTGGTCCTCCCGCTGTCGTCCGTCGGCCCGCGGTCAGCGGGCACGGCCCCAGGCTATTCCGCCGCCGCGGCCGGCACCGCACCCGGGACCCGCCCGGTGCCCGCGGCCGCCGGCACCGGGCGCAGCCGGTGCCCGCCGGCGTAGACGTTCGCGGTGGGCGGGCGCAGGAAGCCCACGAGGGTCATGCCCGCCTCGCGGGCCAGGGAGACCGCCAGCGAGGACGGCGCCGAGACCGCCGCCAGCACCGGCACGCCGGCCATCGCCGCCTTCTGGACCAGCTCGAAGGAGGCCCGCCCGCTGACCACCAGCACGCACCCGCGCAGCGGCAGGGCGCCGGCGCGCAGCGCCCAGCCCACGACCTTGTCGACGGCGTTGTGCCGCCCCACGTCCTCGCGCAGGCACAGCAGCCGCCCCGAGGCGTCGAACAGCCCGGCGGCGTGCAGGCCGCCGGTGCGCTCGAAGGCCGACTGGTGCGCCCGCAGCGCCGCGGGCAGCGCCTCCAGCACCGCCGGGTCCACCCGCACGTCGTCCTCGCCCACCGGGGCGGGCACCCGCGCCAGCACCTGCTCCACGCTCGCCGAACCGCACACCCCGCACGCCGACGTCGTGGTGAAGGGGCGCGCGGTGCGCTCGCCGGCCAGCCTGCTGCCCGCCCGCGGCGTGACCTGCGCGACGTTGTACGTCGGCTGCCCGTCCTCGCCCAGGTCGGTGCAGTGCCGCAGCGCCACCACGTCCTCGGCGCCGGCCAGCAGGCCCTCGGCGTGCAGGAAGCCGAGGACCAGGTCCACGTCGTCGCCGGGGGTGCGCATCGTCACGGTCAGCTGCTCGCCGGCCACCTCGATCTGCAGCGGCTCCTCCACCGCCAGCGTGTCCACCCGCGCGGTGGAGGAACCACCCGGGCGCAGGTCCATCCGCTGCGTGCGCGTGCGCGTCGTGACCCGTCCCACGGGCGCCAGGCTCCCACGCCCGGGGCCGCCGCGCTCGCGCGGGCAGGACGCGCGAGGAGGTCACGCGCAGGTCACGTGAACGCCCCGTGCGGGCCGTCACCTTGCGCGCGGGGGGCTCGGTGGGCTGGACTAGGAGGTCACGGAGCACGGACGAACCCCGGCGACGGGGCAGAGGGAAGGCAGGACAGCACGTGGGCGCGACCGCGGACCCTGCCGCCGACACGGCGGCAGTGGCCAAGCTGGGCTTCAAGCCCGGTCAGCTCGTGCAGGAGTTCGGCTGGGACGAGCAGGTCGACGACGACTTCCGGGTCGCCGTCGAGGAGCTCGTCGGCAGCGAGCTGCTGGACGAGGAAGCCGACGACGTCGCCGACGTCGTCCTGTGCTGGTACCGGGACGGTGACGGAGACCTGGTGGACGCGCTCGTGGACGCCATCACCAACCTCGCCGAGGGGGGCGTGGTGTGGTTGCTGACGCCCAAGAAGGGTCGTCCGGGGCACGTGAACGCCGCGGAGATCGACGAGGCCGCCCCCACCGCGGGTCTGCACGCCACCTCCAGCGTCAGCGCCAGCGCCAACTGGGCCGGCACCCGCATGACGACCCCGAAGAGCGGTCGCCGCTGAGCGCGCCCGGCCGGGACGCCGCGACACCCGCGGCCTTCCCCGTGCCCGGGGCGGTGGTGCGGGACCAGCACGGGGAGCCGCTGGGGCTGTCGGAGCTGTGGTCGGAGGGGCCCGCGCTGATCGTCCTGGTGCCCGCCGCGTTCTCCACCCACTGCACCGCCGAGCTCGGGGCGCTGGCCCACGACGTGGACCGCTTCGACGACGCGGGCGTGCAGCTCGCCGCGCTCTCCTGCGACCCCGTGCCCGCGCTGCGGGCGTGGGGCGAGGACCGTCGCTACCCCTTCCCGCTGCTGTCCGACTTCTGGCCCCACGGCGCGGTCTCGCGCGCCGTGGGCGCCTTCGACGAGGAGCTCGGCGTCAGCGAGCGGCTGTCCCTGCTCGTGCGGGACGGGCGCGTGCTCTGGAGCCTGCGCGGCGACGGGCACGCCCCCCGCCCGCTCGCGGCCCACCGGCAGGCCCTGGAGGTGCTGGCCGGGTCCCGCTGACGCGGGCCCCGAGGCACTACCGTGGGCGGGCCCGGCGCCCGCGCGCCGGTGCGGGCCCGTAGCTCAGCTGGTAGAGCACCGCGCTTACACCGCGGCCGTCGTCGGTTCGAACCCGGCCGGGCCCACCCGCCGCTAAGGTGCGCCCGTGCCCGAGCCGACCCCCGCACCGCACTCCGCACCGCCCCGCGGGACGGCCCCCGCGCCGTCGCCCTCGGCCCCGGCGCTGGGGGAGGTGCTCGAGGTCCTCCAGGACCTGCACCCCGAGCGCTGGGCGCAGCCGTGGGACGCCGTCGGCCTCGTCTGCGGGGACCCCGCCCGCCCGGTGCGCCGCGTGCTGCTGGCCGTGGACCCGGTCGAGGCCGTCGTCGACGAGGCCCTGGACGCCGGCGCCGACCTGCTGCTGGTGCACCACCCCCTGCTGCTGCGCCCGGTGTCGTCGGTGGCGGCCACCACCCCCAAGGGGCGCGTGGTGCACCGGCTCGTGGAGGCCGGCTGCGCCCTGTACGTCGCGCACACCAACGCCGACGCCGCCGCCCCCGGCGTCTCCGACGCCCTCGCCCGGGTGCTCGACCTGGACGGCCTCGTGCCGCTGGAGCCGCTGGCGGCCGAGCCGGGCCGCCCCGAGCTCGGCATCGGCCGCGTCGGCACGCTGCCCGCCCCCGAGCGGCTGGCGGACTTCGCCGACCGGGTCGCGCAGGCGCTGCCGGCCACCGAGCAGGGCGTGCGGGTGGCCGGCGACCCCGACGCGCTCGTGCAGCGCGTCGCCGTGTGCGGCGGCTCCGGCGACAGCCTGTTCGCGCAGGTGCGCGCCAGCGGCGCCGACGTGTACGTCACCGCCGACCTGCGCCACCACCCGGCCTCCGAGGCCCGCGAGAGCGCCGCGTTCGGTGCCGGGTCCGGCGCCGCGGGGACCCCGCACCTGGTGGACGTGGCCCACTGGGCCAGCGAGTGGCCGTGGCTGGCCGGGTGCGCCGACCGCCTGGTGACGGCGCTCGCCGCGCGCGGCCGTACCGTGGACGCCCACGTGTCCACCACGCGCACCGACCCCTGGGCGCTGCGCGTGCCCAGTCGAGGAGAGTGACCGGCGGATGCCCAAGGCCCCGGCGATCGACCAGCAGAAGCTGCTGGACCTGCAGGCCGTCGACATCCGGCTGGCGCAGCTGGCGCACCGGCGCGCGAGCGTCCCCGAGCAGGCGGAGCTGGACTCGCTGCTCGCCGAGCGCCGTCGCGTCGGCGACGTCCTCGTGGCCGCCCGCACCCTCGTCAGCGACGGCGAGCGCGCCGTGGCCAAGGCGGAGGCGGACGTCGCCCAGGTGCGCGAGCGGGCCGCCCGCAACACCGCCCGGCTGAACGCCGGCGTCGGCAGCGCCAAGGACCTGCAGGGCCTGCAGCACGAGCTGGAGTCCCTGGCCCGCCGCCAGGGCGTCCTGGAGGAGACCGAGCTGGAGGCCATGGAGAAGCTGGAGCAGGCGCAGTTCGCCGCCGCCGAGCTGGCCACCACCGACGGCGAGCTGGCCGAGCAGGTCGAGGACGTCACCCGCCGCCGCGACGCGGTGCTGGACGAGGTCGCCACCGAGGAGCGCGCCGTGCTGGCCCGCCGCCAGGCCATCTCCTCGGGGATCGAGCCCGCGCTCGTCGAGCTGTACGAGCAGACCCGCGCCCCCCGCGGCGGCGTGGGCGCGGCACTGCTGCACGGCCGCCGCTGCGAGGGGTGCCGGCTGGAGCTGAACTCCTCCGACCTGGCGGCGGTGCGCGCCGCCGCCGCCGACGACGTCGTCTTCTGCGAGGAGTGCGGGCGCATCCTCGTGCGCACCGGCGAGTCGGGGCTGTGAGCAGCGCTCGCCGCCTGCGCGTCGAGGCCGACGGGGGGTCCCGCGGCAACCCGGGCCCGGCGGGGTACGGGGCGGTCGTCAAGGACGCCGCGACCGGTGAGGTCCTCGCGGAGGTCGCCGAGTCCATCGGCCGGGCCACCAACAACGTCGCGGAGTACCGCGGGCTGCTCGCCGGGCTGCGTGCCGCCGCCGAGCTCGACCCGTCGGCGAGCGTGGAGGTCCGCATGGACTCCAAGCTCGTCGTGGAGCAGATGTCCGGGCGGTGGCAGGTCAAGCACGCCGACATGCGCCGGCTCGCGCAGGAGGCCCGCGCGGTGCTGCCCGCCGGGCAGGTCGACTACGGCTGGATCCCGCGCGCGCAGAACTCGCACGCGGACCGGCTGGCGAACGAGGCGATGGACGCCGCGGCCGCCGGGCGGCAGTGGCAGCGCAGCACCACGGCCGCCACCACCGCCGCCACCGCTTCGGCGGGGACGGCCCCCCCGGCGGCGCCCGCGGGCGGCGGCGGGCGGCCCCTGGACCTGGTGCTGGTGCGGCACGCCTCCACGTCCCTGACCGAGCAGCGGCGCCTGTCCGGCCGCTACGGCGAGGACCCGGAACTGTCCGAGGCGGGCCGTGAGGAGGCCCGCCGGGTCGCGGAGTGCGCCGAGGTGCGCGGTGCCGGTGTCGTCATCACCTCCACGATGCGCCGTTCCCGCCAGACGGCGGAGGCCATCGCCGAGCGCACCGGTGCGCAGGTGCTGGTGGACCCCCAGTGGGACGAGACCGACTTCGGCGAGTGGGACGGTTCCACCGCCGCGGAGGTGGTGCGCCGCTGGCCGGCGGAGTTCGCCGCCTGGTCCACCGACCCCGCCGTGGCGCCACCCGGCGGGGAGGCCCTGGTCGAGGTCGAGCGCCGCGTGCAGCGGGCGGCGGCCGCGCTGCGCACCCGCTGGGCCGGTGAGCGCGTGGTGCTCGTCACCCACGGCGACCCGCTGCGGGCGCTGCTGCGCGAGTGCCTGGGCTGCGGCTCGCACATGCAGCGCCGCATCCGCGTGGACCCCGCCTCGCGCACGCTGCTGCGCCTGCACGACGACGGCACCAGCGAGGTCCTGGCCGTCAACCGCGTGTGAGCGGCCGGGGACGGCGCAGGGCCCGGGCGCACCGCGCCCGG
>NZ_JBJLSE010000138.1:0-8045 GCF_050871845.1 Kineococcus arenarius subsp. arenarius | reverse complement strand
CGTAGACCACGTACGCCGCACCAACCCCGCCCCCCCACGGGCGCACCCCGGGAGGGGTGGGGTGGGGGGCAGGGGGGGGTGGCCCCGCGCGGGGGGGGGCCCCCCCCCCACCAGATTGCGCAGGTCGCGCGGCGCCGCTACCACGAACCGTCCACCGCTGGTCCGCCGCTCGGCAGGAGCGAACAGTCTCTGGACGAACAGGTCGTCACCGCGCACGTCCGGGAACTGCCCGAACCGCGCCCGGCCGCTGCGCGAGACGCCGTACACACCCAGCCCCACCAGGCCCTCGCGCACGTAGGGGATCTGCTCGTAGGCGCGGTAGAACACCCGCACCGGCCACGAGGACGCCGCGGTGTCGAACTGCACGCGGGGGGAGGCCACGACGGGCTCGTCCGTGCGCAGGGTGTCGGTGAGCTCGTCCAGAGCCCCGGGCGACAGGACGATGTCGGCGTCGAGGTAGACCCGGGGGAACGTGAGCGCCGCCTCGTCACCGGCGCGCAGCGCGGCGGCCTTCGACGCCTGCCCGAGCTCGACGACCCGGACCCCCGCCGCGCGCGCCACCTCGGCGGTGTCGTCGCTGCACCCGTTGGCGACGACGACGACATCGGGCACTTCCCGCACGGCGGCGGCGCCCAGCGCAGCGAGGGTGCGGCGCAAGGTGCGTGCCTCGTCGTGGGCGGGCACCACCACCGAGACGGTGGGGGTGGCTGCGTCCCCGCTCCGCGCGAGGTCCGGGGCAGTCGCTGTGCTCACGTGCGTCCCTCCAGCTCCGAACGCGCAGACGCACCCATCAATACGCCCCGCGTCCGCCCACCACGGCCTTGACCGTCTTCGCGAGGATCATCGCGTCGAACGCCGGCGACCAGTTCTCCACGTACTGCAGGTCCAGCCGCGTCGACTCGTCCAGGTCCAGGTCCGAGCGCCCGCTGACCTGCCACAACCCCGTCAGGCCCGGCTTGACGAGCAGCCGGCGGTGCAGGTCGTCGCCGTACTCGGCGACCTCCTTCGGCAGCGGCGGCCGCGGGCCCACCAGGGACATCGAACCGGTCAGCACGTTGAACAGCTGCGGCAGCTCGTCCAGGGAGTAGCGGCGCAGGAAGCCGCCCACGCGGGTGATGCGCGGGTCGCGCTTCATCTTGAACAGCAGCCCGTTGCCCTCGGACTTCTCCCGCAGGTCGATGAGCAGCTGCTCGGCGTCGGTGACCATGGAGCGGAACTTGACCATGGTGAACTCGCGGCCGTCGCGGCCCACGCGGGTCTGCAGGAAGAACGCCGGTCCCTTGGAGTCCAGCTTCACCAGCGCCGCGATCGTCAGGAACACCGGGCTGAGCAGCAGCAGCGCCAGCGCTGCGGAGCCGCGGTCCAGCAGCGCCTTGCCGACGTGGCGCAGGCCCCGCAGCTCGGGGCGCTCCACGTGCAGCAGCGGCAGCCCGGACACCGGGCGGATCACCACGCGCGGGCCGACGACGTCGGTCAGGGCGGGGGCCACGACCAGGTCGGCGCGGGTGTCCTCCAACTGCCAGCCCAGCCGGCGCAGCACGGGCCCGTCCAGCTCCGGGCAGGTCAAGGTGGCGACCACGTCCACGTCGGTGCGGCGCGCGACGTCCGCGACGTCCTCCAGCGACCCGACCACCGGAACACCCAGCTGCTGCAGCTCGGAGCTGCCGCGCCCACCGGGGGTGCAGGCGCCGTCGATGCGCAGACCGTGGTCGGTGTCGCGGCGCACCTGCCGCACCAGGGCGGCCACGGCGCCGGGGTGACCGGCCACGAGGGTGGACTGAACGCACTCCCCCGCCGCGCGGCGGCGGTGCAGGTAGCGGCGCGCCACCAGGCGCCCGGCCAGCGTCAGCAGCCCCGCCACCGGCAGAGCCACCACCACGAAACCGCGCGCCACGTCCAGGCTGAACGCCCACGACAAGGTGCCCACCGTCGCCACGACGGCCGTGCCGGCCGTCAGGACCCGCTGGAACTCCTCCGAGCCCACCCCCAGGAAGCGCGGCTCGTAGGCGCGCATCAGGCCCATCGCCGCCACCCAGATCGGCGGCAGCAGCGCCATCAGCCACAGCACCGCCTGCCCGCTGGTGGTGCCCAGGTGCAGCGGGGAACTGCCGAAGCGGGCCGCCCAGCCCAGCAGGGCACCCACCAGGGCGGCCACCGCGTCGCTCACGACGAGGGTGCGCACGTACTCGCGCTGCCACACGGCACGGCGGGTCGCGCGGTGCGCCCCGGCCGTCGCGGTGCGCCGGCGCGGGACGGGGAAGAAGGGGTCGGCAGAGCTGCGCGACGGCCCCGAGCCGTCGATGACCCTGCGCTGCTGGTGCGGGAAGACCCCCACCTGGTGAACCGCGACTTCCTCCGCCGCCATGCCTCTCCCCCCGTCGAGGTGCTGCTGGACCGTGCGACCACGACGGTGTGGCTGCGGACCACTCGATCGCCGCGGGCTCCGTGCGTACGTTCGGGTGATGCTGCGCCACGAATGGTAGCCGGGACTCACCCGTTCTTCGCAACCCTCTCACAGAAGTTGTTGAGGGCAACACGAGTCACGAGAGCCTCAGGCATCACAGGACGCCACTCTGCGCCGTCATCACTTGCGCGAAGAGGCCCCCGCCGAACCCGGCGAGGGCCTCTTCCGATGTGGAGCTGAGGGGACTCGAACCCCTGACCCCCTCGTTGCGAACGAGGTGCGCTACCAGCTGCGCCACAGCCCCTTGCTCACCCC
The DNA here is from genome assembly GCF_050871845.1 of Kineococcus arenarius subsp. arenarius. Lineage (NCBI taxonomy): Bacteria > Bacillati > Actinomycetota > Actinomycetes > Kineosporiales > Kineosporiaceae > Kineococcus > Kineococcus arenarius. The sequence continues at coordinate 5,326 of NZ_JBJLSE010000138.1, read as the reverse complement.
TGCGTTGCCGCGGGAGCGAGAAGAACACTACCAGGCCCGGGACCAGGCCCACGTCCACGCCCGGGCCCGGGCCCGGCGGTGCTCAGCCGTTGACGACCCGGGCGCGCTCGCGCACGTCGATGACGCGGCGCCCGCGCTTCGGCGCGGCGGGGGCGACCTCCACGTCCACCTCGACCGGCCCGGTGGCCGGCGCGACGAGCGGGGCGCTGCTCGCCGGGCGCACCACCCGGGCGCGCGGCTTGAGCAGGTACGTCGGCAGCGGCACCTCGACCGGCTCCCACGCCGAGGCGTCCGCCGCGGGGGCCTGCGGGCGCGGCGACGGCACGGCCGCCCCCCGGCCGGCCAGCTCCTGCGCCAGCTCCCGCTCCAGCTGCGCGGTCAGGTCGTCCAGCACGGTGACCTCCTCGCGGGCGCCCTCGTCGTCCAGCTCGCCGTCCAGCGGGGCGGCCGGCGACGGGACCACCGCCGTCGCCACGGCCACGCGGACCGGCGCCTGCGCGGCGTGCCGGCGCAGCGCCACGACGACCAGCGCCAGGACGGCGGTCGGCACCAGCGCCGCCCACGCCGGCGCCACGGACGCCAGCACCAGCGCCCACGTGACCATCGCTGCGCCCAGCACCGAGGTCAGCAGCCGGCGGCGCCGGCGCACCACCCGGCTCGTGCGGGGCTGGTGCACCAGCACCCGCGGCTCCTGCGCCACGGGCTCCTGAACCAGGGGCTCCTGAACCACGGGAGCAGCGGCGGACGCCTCCAGCTGCGGGCGGGCGGCGGACCCGGCGAGCACGGGGCGGCTGGACCCGGGGACCGCGGCGGCCTGCTCCCCGGCGAGGCGGCCGGGGGCGGAACCCTGGCGCACCACCACCCGCATCGCCTCGGAATCCCGGTCCTCGACGCGGGCCTCGGCCGCGTGCCGGCGCCGGTGGATGGCCGAGGGCACCAGGTAGGCGGCCCACAGGGCGACGATGACGAGGAAGATCAGACTGCTCGCGGGCACGTGCGCAACGCTATGGCTTGACAACTGCGCGACCGTGCAGGCGCCGGGCGTGTCGCCCTGCGCGTTCGCCCAGAAAGGCGCAGGAGGACGCTGTGCGCCCTCAGGCGCGCTGCGACCTGCGGTATCGGCTCAACAAACCCTCGGGAACCTCCTCGGCCGTGACCGCGAACGTCCGGTGGTCGCGCCAGGCGCCGTCGATGTGCAGGAACCGCTCGCGCAGCCCCTCGTCGCGCAGGCCCAGCTTGGCCGCCACCCGCAGCGAGGCCGCGTTCTCCGGCCGGATGTTCACCTCGATCCGGTGCAGCCGCAACGTGCGGAAGCAGTGGTCCGTCACCATCGCCAGCGCCACCGGGATCGTGCCGCGACCGGCGACCCGCTGGTCGATCCAGTATCCCACGTGCGCCGAGCGCAGCGAACCCCACGTCACGCCCGAGACGGTGATCTGCCCGACCAGCCGGCCGTCCAGTTCCACGACGAACGGCAGCATCCGCCCGGCGCGCGCCTCGCGGGAGAAACCCCGCACCATCTGCCCGAACGTCGGCGGCGGCGGCGAGGCGTCCGGGCTGGTGGCCTCCCACGGCCGCAACCAGGACGCGTTCGCCGCGCGCACCGCGCGCCACTGCGCGGCGTCGCGCCGGCGCAGCGGGCGCAACCGCACCGGCCCCTCCGTCAGCTCCACCGGCCACACGGGACCGTTCACGGACGGCTCACGGGTTTCCCCCGCCGTGCGCGGTGCGGCGGTGGTCCACGCCGTGCAGCTGCTCCACGGCGTGCAGGAGGAAACCCGCCAGGACCTGCACGCCGTCGCGGGCGGCGCCCGGCGACCCCGGCAGGTTCACCACGAACGTGCGCCCGGCCACCCCGGCCAGCCCGCGCGAGAGCACCGCCGTGGGAACCCCCTTCGCCGCGCCCGCCGCCCGGATCGCCTCGGGCACACCGGGGACCTCGTAGTCCAGGACGCGGCGGGTGCGCTCGGGCGTCAGGTCCAGCGGGCTCAGCCCGGTGCCGCCGTTGGTGACCACCGCGTCGTACCCGGCGGCCACCGCGTCGCGCAGCGCCTCCTCCACCGGGTCGCCGTCCGGCACCACCAGGGGGCCGTCGACGGCGAAACCCATGCCGCGCAGGCCCTCGGCGACGACGGGGCCGGAGTCGTCGGCGTACACGCCCGCCGAGGCCCGGTTCGAGACGGTGACCACCAGGGCGCTGCGCGCGTCAGTCATCGACGCTCCAGTCGCCCGAGCGCCCGCCGCTCTTGGCGGTCACGCGCACCCCGGTCAGGACCGTGCGCTTGTCCACGGCCTTGACCATGTCCACGAACGTCAGCGCCGCGACCACCACGCACGTCAGCGCCTCCATCTCGATGCCCGTGCGGTCCGCGGTGCGCACCGCCGAGCGGATCAGCACGCCCGGCCGCTCGCCGTCCTCGACGTCGATCTCGACCTCCACGGCGTGCACCGCCACCGGGTGCGCCAGCGGCACCAGGTCCGGGGTGCGCTTGGCCGCCTGCAGCCCGGCGATGCGCGCCACCGCCAGGGCGTCGCCCTTGGGCAGGCCGCCGGAGGCGATCAGCTCCAGCACCCGCGCCGAGCACAGCACCCGCCCCTCAGCGCGCGCCTCGCGCACCGTGACGGGTTTCGCGGACACGTCGACCACGCGGGCGTGGCCGCGCTCGTCCAGGTGCGTCAGGCGCTCCCCGCCACCACCGTCACCGACGCCCCCGCTCACGGCTGCCCCACCGGCAGCGGTCCCAGCAGCACGCACTCCACCTCGTCGCCCACCTCCACCTCGGACGTGCCCACGGGTACCACGGCCAGGCACGTCGTGCGCGCCAGCGCGGTCACCAGGTGCGAGCCGTGCCCGGACACCGGCTCCACGTGCAGGCGGCCGTCCTCGCCGTGCGTCCACGCGCACCGCACGTACTGCTCCTTCGCCGGCGGGGACGTCCAGCCCCGGGCGACCACGCAGCGCACCCGCGGGCGGTCCGGGTCGGGACCCTCCGCGCCCAGCATCCGCCGCAGCGCCGGGCGCACGAACACCTCGAACGACACGAACGCGCTGACCGGGTTGCCCGGCAGCGTGAACACCGGAACCCGCTGCTCGCCCAGGGTGCCCGCGCCCTGCGGCATGCCCGGCTGCACCGCCACCCGCTCGAAGCGCACCCGGTGCCCGGCGCGCTCGCCCAGCGGCCCGGACAGGACCTCCTTGACGGTGTCGTAGGCGCCCTCGCTGACCCCGCCGGAGGTCACGACCACGTCGGCGCGCACCAGCTGGTCGTCCAGCACCGAGGCCAGGGTCGCCGCGTCGTCGGCGACCACGCCCACCCGGTAGGCCAGCGCCCCCACGTCCTCGGCGGCCGCGGTCAGCAGGTAGCCGTTGGTGTCGTGCAGCTGGCCGGGCGCCAGCGCGGTGCCCGGCTCGACGACCTCCGTGCCGGTGGAGACGACCACCACGCGCGGGCGCGGGCGCACCCGCACCCGGGCGCGGCCCACCGCCGCCAGGACCCCGATGTGGCGCGGCTGCAGGCGGGTGCCGGCCTCCACGACCACCACCCCGGCGGCGACGTCCTCACCGGCGCGGCGCACGTGCTGGCCCGGGCGCGGCGCGCGCCGGACGCTCACGTGCGCCACCCCGCGGTCGGTCCACTCCACCGGCACCACGGCCTCCGCGCCCGCCGGCACCGGGGCGCCCGTCATGATGCGCGCGCTCGCGCCGCCCGGCAGGCGCAGCGGGTCGGCGCTGCCCGCGGCGACGTCCGCCACGACCGGCAGCCCCACCGGGGACTCCTCCGAGGCGCCCTCCACGTCGCGCACCCGCACCGCGTAGCCGTCCATGCCGGAGTTGTCGAACGCCGGCAGCGGGCGCGGGCTGACCACGTCCTCGGCCAGGACGCAGCCCAGCGCGTCGCGCAGCGCCAGGTCCAGCGGGGGCAGGGGGCGCACCAGGTCCAGGCAGGCGCGGGCGTGCTCGGCGACGGGGGTGAAGGGCCCGTCGCCGTGGGAGCTGACGTGCGGGGCGCTCACGAGCCGGCGCCGGCTCCCGCCGCGACGTACTCGCCCAGCCACGCGCGCAGGTCCGGGCCGATGTCCTCGCGCTCGCTGGCCAGGCGCACCACGGCCTTGATGTAGTCCAGCTTGTCGCCGGTGTCGTAGCGGCGGCCGCGGAACACGACCCCGTGCACACCGCCGCCGGGGGCGCCGGGCTGCGCCAGCACCTGCAGGGCGTCCGTCAGCTGGATCTCCCCGCCCTTGCCGGGCGGCGTCTCGTGCAGCACCGCGAACACGGCCGGGTCCAGCAGGTAGCGGCCGATGATGGCGAGGTTGCTGGGGGCCTCCTCGCGCTTGGGCTTCTCCACCAGGCCGGAGACCTTCACGACGTCCTCGACGTCGGTGGGCTCGGCGACCGCGCACCCGTACAGGTGGATCTGGTCCTCGGGGACCTCCATGAACGCCACGACGCTGCCGCCGAGCCGCTCGCGCACCTCGATCATCTTGTCCAGCAGGGGGTCGCGGGCGTCGACGATGTCGTCGCCCAGCAGCACCACGAACGGCTCGTCGCCCACGTGCCGCTCGGCGACCAGCACGGCGTGGCCCAGGCCCTTGGGGTCGCCCTGGCGCACGTAGTGCACCTGCGCCAGGTCGGTGGACTCCTGCACGCGCGCGAGCTTGGCGTCGTCGCCCTTGGCCTGCAGGCCCACCTCCAGCTCGACGTTGCGGTCGAAGTGGTCCTCCAGCGAGCGCTTGTTGCGGCCGGTGACCATGAGGACGTCGGTCAGGCCGGCCCGCACCGCTTCCTCGACGATGTACTGGATCGCCGGGGTGTCCACCACCGGCAGCATCTCCTTGGGCATGGCCTTGGTGGCCGGCAGGAAACGGGTGCCCTGACCGGCGGCCGGGATGACGGCCTTGCGGACCGTGCGGCTGGGACGCTCGTCGCGTTCGCTCATGGGGCGGGAGGCTACCGTCCGGCCCCACCGCCGCACGGACAGCAGTCGCACGCTCACGGCGGGCATGGATTTCCCGCCTCCGCGCAGGCAGACTGGGGACACGCAGACCCGGCGCACAACCTCCCGCGCACGGTCTTCAGGACCCCAGGAGCCGCCGTGCCCCCGACCCGCGACGACACGCTTCCCACCCCCGCCGCAGCACCCGGCGCGCTGCGCGCGGCGGGTCTGAGCGTGGCGCACGACCCCGTCGAGGTGGGCGCGCGCAAGCTGGCGCTGCGCAGCGCGCTGCGCGCCCCCCCGCGCGGTCGCGCCGAAACCGACGGCACCCACGTCGAACCCGCCCTCGGCCCCACCCAGCAGACCTGCCCCCACGTCGGCCGGGGGCGGGG
>NZ_JBJLSE010000137.1:0-8069 GCF_050871845.1 Kineococcus arenarius subsp. arenarius | reverse complement strand
CGGTGAGCGCGGTCGCCGCCGCGCGGGTCGCCCGCCGGGGCGGCGCACCGGTGCGCGACCCTCCCCGCCGCGCGGCGTGGCGCGGCAGCCCCGAGCTGCGGCACCGCACCCCGTGGTGCCGTCAGCGACCCACCCGCGGCAGCCGCGTGCTGCCCCGAGCCCGTCGCTGGAGGACAACGTGACCGTCTCCGACGCCCCGTCGATCCCGCGTCCCGCCCGACCGCCGCGCGACGCCCTGCGCATCGCGGTGGTCGCCCCGCCCTGGTTCGAGCTGCCGCCGCGCGGGTACGGCGGCATCGAGTCCGTCGTGGCCGACCTCGTCGACTCCCTGGCCGAGCGCGGCCACGAGGTGACGCTCGTGGGCTCCGGCCACCACCGCACCCGCGCCGCCCGCTTCGTGCGGGTGTTCGACGAACCCCCGTCCGAGCGCCTGGGGACCCCGGCGCCGGAGGTGATCCACGCCGCCGCCGCCGGTGCCGCCCTGGCCGAGCTGGACGTGGACGTCGTGCACGACCACAGCCTCGCCGGGCCGCTGCTGGCGCGCGGCCGCCGCGTGCCCACCGTCGTGACGATGCACGGGCCCGTCGACGGCGAGCAGGGCGAGTACTTCACCGCCCTGGGCGACAGCGTCGACGTCGTCGCCATCTCCGACGCGCAGCGGCGCCTGAACCCCGGCATCAACTGGGTGGGGCGCGTGCACAACGCGATCGACGTGTCGAGCTTCCCGTTCCGGGCCGACAAGGACGACCACGTCCTGTGGCTGGGCAGGTTCAGCCCCGACAAGGGCCCCCACCTGGCGATCGACGCCGCGCGCGCCGCCGGCCTGCGCATCGTGCTGGCGGGCAAGCGCAGCGAGCCGGCCGAGCGGGAGTTCTTCGAGCGGGAGGTCCGCCCGCGGCTGGGCGGCGACGCGGAGTACGTCGGCGAGGCCGACGCGGCCCTGAAGCGGGAACTGCTCGCGAGCGCCCGCGCGCTGGCGTTCCCGATCCAGTGGGAGGAACCCTTCGGCATGGTGATGATCGAGGCGATGGCCTGCGGCACACCGGTCGTGGCGCTGCCGCGCGGCAGCGTCCCGGAGGTCGTCGACCACGGCCGCAGCGGGCTGGTGGTGCGCGACCTCGCCGACTTCCCCGCCGCCCTGTCGCTGGCCGCCGACCTGGACCCGGCCGCCTGCCGCCGGCACGCGGAGCGGAACTTCGACCTGCCGGTGATGGCCGCCGGGTACGAGCGGCTGTTCCGCGCGATCGTCGAGGGGCAGCGCGGCGTGCGGGCCCTGACCGCCCCGCGCCCGTCGCTGCGCCGGCTGCGCGAGCGGGGGGTGTCGGCGTGACCGGTGCGACGGGAACCCCGCAGGAGCTCCCCCCGGCCTCGCCCGGCGGTGACGTCACCCTCGTCGAGGGCGCTTCGTTCTGCGTGAGCGACAGCACCGGCGACATGCGCCCGGACCGCCCGCACGGGGTGTTCTTCCAGGACACCCGCGTGGTGTCCGGCTGGCAGCTGCTGCTGGACGACGAACCGCTGCAGCCGCTGAGCGTGGCCGTGCCGGAGCCGTTCTCCGCGGTGTTCACCACGCGCGCCGCGCCGCGGCCGGGCCAGGCCGACGCCACGCTCGTGGTGCAGCGGCGCCGCATGGCCGCCGACGGGCTGCGCGAGGACGTCGTGGTGCGCAACCACGGCACCGAACCGGCCGGCATCACCCTGCACCTGTCGGTGGAGGCCGACTTCGCGGACCTCTTCGACGTCAAGGAGGGCCGGGTGGCCCGCCGCGCGCCCGTGCAGCGCAGCGGTCAGGGCGAGGACCTGGTGCTGGGGGTTTCGCGCGGCAGCCGCCGGCGCGGCGTGCGCGTGCACGGGCAGGGCGCCACCGCGCTGCCCGGCGCCCTGGTGTGGCGCGTGGTCGTCCCCGCGCACGGGGAGTGGTCCACCACGGTCGAGGTGCTGCCCTCCACCGAGGAGGGGGAGGTCGGCACGTCGTTCCCGCTGGACCGGCCGGTGGAGGCCGCCGCCCCCGCGCGGCGCATGCGCGACCGCCGCCGCGCCAGCCCGGACGTGGAGTGCGAGGACCCGGTGCTGGGGCAGGCGCTGCGGCGCAGCGTGCTGGACCTGGGGGCGCTGCGGATCGCCGACCCGCGCCGGCCGGGCGCCGACGTGGTGGCCGCCGGGGCGCCGTGGTTCATGGCGCTGTTCGGCCGCGACTCGCTGCTGACGAGCTGGCTGGCGCTGCCGTTCGACCCGGGCCTGGCGCTGGGGACCCTGCAGACCCTCGCCGACCACCAGGGCCGGCGCGTCGACCCGATGAGCGAGGAGGAACCCGGGCGGATCCTGCACGAGGTGCGGCTGGGGGTGGACGCCGACCGGGCGCTCGGCGGCAGCAGCGTGTACTACGGCAGCGTCGACGCCACCCCGCTGTTCGTCGTCGTCCTCGACGAGGTGGCCCGCTGGGGGGCGCCGCTGGAGGAGGTCCGGGCGCTGCTGCCGGCGGCGGACCGGGCGCTGGAGTGGGTCGAGCGGTACGGCGACCTGGACGGCGACGGTTTCGTGGAGTACCGGCGCAAGACGGACCGGGGCCTGCTGAACCAGGGCTGGAAGGACTCCTCCGACTCGATCTCCTTCTCCGACGGCCGGCTCGCCGAGGGGCCGATCGCCCTCGTGGAGGTCCAGGCGTACGTGTACGCGGCGCTCACCGCCCGCGCCCACCTGGCGTCCCTGGTGGGCGACGAGGCCGGTGCGCGCGGCTGGGAGGAGAAGGCGGAACGGTTCCGCCGCGCCGTCGACGAGGCGTTCTGGGTGCCCGGGCGCGGGTGCTACGCCCTGGCGCTGGACGGCCGCAAGGAGCAGGTGGACGCGCTGGCCTCGAACCAGGGCCACTGCCTGTGGGCCGGCCTGCCGGACCCCGACAAGGCCGCGCAGGTCGCCGAGCACCTGCTGTCCCCGGCGATGTTCAGCGGCTGGGGCATCCGGACCCTCGCGTCGACGGAGGGGCGCTACAACCCGGTCAGCTACCACAACGGTTCGGTGTGGCCGCACGACAACGCCCTGGCCGTGGCGGGTCTGGTCCGCTACGGGCACGTGGAGGCGGCGCAGCGGGTCGCGACCGGGCTGCTCGCGGCGAGCGCCTCCACGGGCGGTCGCCTGCCGGAGCTGTTCTGCGGTTTCGACCGCGCCGAGTCGCCGGTGCCGGTGCCGTACCCGACGTCCTGCTCGCCGCAGGCGTGGGCGGCCGCGACCCCGATCGGCCTGCTGACGGCGCTGCTGCGCCTGCGGGTGTGCGCCCCGCACGCCCGGGTCGAGAGCGACCCGGTGCTGCCGGCCTCGTGGGGCCGGGTGCGGGTGTCGGGCCTGACGGTGGGGGAGGAGCGCGTCGACGTGGACGGCGGGGGGCGGCTGCCCGCGCGGGAACCGGCGGCCAGCGCCGGGTGAAACCGTGCGCCGGTGCGGTCCGGCCCGGACCGCACCGGCGCGCCGGCCGGCGCCCCGCCCCGGGCCGGTCACGGTGTGCGTTGACAGCGTTGCAGACAGCCCCCTAGTTTCCCGAGCGCCACCGCAGCGGCGGCGCCGCTGCCCGAGCGAGGATGCTCAGACAGGGGACCAGATGCCTTCTCCCACCTTCACCCGACGCAGCGTCGTGCTGGCCGCCACCGCGGCCGGGGCGCTGGCGAGCACCGCGGCCGGTGCCACCGGCGCGGCGGCGGCGCCCCTCCGGCGCCCCGTCATCTCCACCGAGGCGTGGGGGAACCTGCCCGACGGCACCGCCGTCGAGCGGTACACCCTCGTCAACGGCGAGGTGACCGTGCGGATCCTCACCTACGGCGGGATCGTCCAGAGCCTGGAGTTCCCCGACGAGCGGGGGGACGTCGAGAACGTCGTCCTCGGGTTCGACGACCTCGAGGGGTACCTGGCGGGGAACAACCCCGGCCCGTACTTCGGTGCCCTCATCGGCCGCTACGGCAACCGCATCGCCGGGGGGAGGTTCACCCTCGACGGCGTCGAGCACCAGCTCCCGCTCAACGACGGGCAGAACTCCCTGCACGGCGGTGAGGACTCGTTCGACAAGCGGGTGTGGGACGCCGAGGCGCTGCCCGGTGACCAGGTCGTGGGGCTGCGGCTGACCCTGGTCAGCCCGGACGGCGACCAGGGCTACCCCGGCACGCTCACCGCCGAGGTCACGTACACCCTGGACCGCTTCGCGCAGCTCACGGTGGACTACTCCGCCACCACCGACGCCGCCACCGTCGTGAACCTCACGAACCACACGTACTGGAACCTCCGGGGCGAGGGCACCGGGACGATCTACGACCACGAGCTGACGATCCACGCCGACGCCTACACGCCCGTGGACTCCACCCTCATCCCCACCGGTGAGATCGACGCCGTGGCGGGGACGCCGATGGACTTCCGCGACCCCACCGCCGTGGGTGCGCGCATCCGCCAGCCGTTCCAGCAGATCCTGTTCGGGCAGGGCTACGACCACAACTGGGTGCTGGACCGTGAGACGGCGGACGAGCTGGAGGAGGCCGCGACCCTGCACGACCCGGCGAGCGGTCGCACCCTGACGATCTCCACGACCGAGCCGGGCCTGCAGTTCTACTCCGGCAACTTCCTCGACGGCACCCTGGTGGGCACGTCGGGCTCGGTGTACCGGCAGGGCGACGGGCTGGCGCTGGAGACGCAGCACTTCCCCGACTCCCCGAACCAGCCGACGTTCCCCTCCACGGTGCTGCGCCCCGGCGAGGAGTACCGCAGCACGACGGTGTTCGCGCTCTCGCGCTGAGCCGACTGGTCCCCGCGGCGCCGCCGCGCCGCGGGGACGCGCGTGCACCACCCTCCTCGCTCCCGGCCGCCCCCCCTGCGGCGCGGGCGGGAATGCCCCGCCCGCGCCGGGGGTTCACCAGGGCGAGCGCCCACCCCCGCGCCGGGGGAGGGTCGTCGTCCCGTCGTGCGAGAGGTCGTCCCCCATGTCCGTGCCGCTGTCCGTCCTCGACCTGGCCCACATCGCCCCCGGGCGGTCCGCCGGAGACAGCATCGCGGGCAGCGTCGCCCTGGCCCAGCAGGCCGAGCGGTACGGGTACCGGCGCGTCTGGTACGCCGAGCACCACAGCATGCCGACGATCGCCTCGTCCGCGCCGGCGGTGCTCATCGCCCACGTCGCCGCGCACACCAGCACCATCCGCCTCGGTGCCGGCGGCGTCATGCTCCCCAACCACTCGCCGCTGACGATCGCCGAGCAGTTCGGCACGCTGGACGCGATGCACCCCGGCCGCATCGACCTCGGCCTCGGCCGCGCCCCCGGTTCGGACGAGCGCACCACGTACGCGCTGCGCCGCGACCCCTCCTCCGCCGAGAGCTTCCCGCAGGACGTGCAGGAGCTGCGCGCCTACCTCGCCGGCGAGTCCCGCGTCCCCGGGGTCCAGGCCGTCCCGGGCGCCGGTTCCCGCGTCCCGCTGTTCATCCTGGGTTCCTCGCTGTTCGGCGCGAAGCTCGCCGCCGCCCTGGGCCTGCCGTACGCCTTCGCCTCCCACTTCGCGCCGCAGGCCCTGGAGGCGGCCGTCGCCACCTACCGGCGTGAGTTCCGCCCCTCGGAGGACCTCGACGCCCCGCACGTCATCGCCGGGGTGAACGTCGTCGCCGCCGACACGACCGAGCGCGCGCAGCAGACGTTCGAGCACGTGCGCCGCACGTTCGCGCAGTCGCTGTTCGGGCGCGGGCGCACGTTCACCGAGGCGGAGGTGGACGCGCTGATGTCCTCGGCCGCCGGGATGCACGTGGAGTCCATGCTGTCCTGCTCGGCCGTGGGGACCCCGGCGCAGGTGCGCGAGCAGATCGAGGAGTTCCGTCGACGCGCCGACGCCGACGAGCTCATCGTCGCCCACCAGGCCCGCGACACCGAGGAGCGGCTGCGTTCCGTGGAACTGCTCGCCGAGGCCGTGGAGCTCACCCCGACCGCCTGAACCCCCGGCCGAGGGTGAACCGTTCGCCCACCGGCCACCCGGGGTTCGCCCTGCGGGAACCTGGCCGCAGCAGGCTGCGGACCCGCCGGTGGACGACCGCCGGTGCTCCCACGCGCCCCGGAGGCAGCCCGTACACGCAGGTCCCGCAGTCCCTCGTCCCGTCAGCCGTCGCAACGTGCTGACCCTGGCGCTGGCCGGTTCTGCCGCGACCGTGCTGCCCCTCGGCCGGGCGCGGTCGGCGTTCGCGGGGACCGCACCCAGCGGTGCGCTGCTGCCGTTCGTCGAGCACTACACGACGAACGTCGCGGAGAACACCACGCCGTGGACGAACGCCGCGGTGCGGATCCTGTCCGGTTTCGACGACCTGTGGGAGACCGGCCCCACCTGGGACACCGGCCGCGTCCTGGACCGCGCGGTGCTGCGCGCCAACGTGCAGCACGTCGTCGACGTCACGCGCGCGCGCACCGACGAGGAGGCCAAGACCGCCTTCGTCCACGACCGCCAGCACCAGAGCTACGCCGTCACCGCCGGCCTCGGCCCCCTCGCGGAGCTGTACCGGGAGGGGGCGCAGGCCGTCACCGGCATCACCGAGGGCCCCGACGGAACCCCGCCGGAGAAGGTCAGCGACGAGCTGCCGGCCGACGCGCCCGCCGGCTCGGCCCTCGGCGCCGGCTCGGAGACCTCCGAGCTGGGGTTCGTCGCGCAGCTCGTGAACGCGGTGCGCGGCCCGTACGCCTCCAGCAACCCCAGCAAGAACGCCTACCAGTACCCGCGGCCGTGGCGCCTGGACGCCGACAGCGAGGTCGTCCCGACCGGGGCGGTCGACGAGTTCGGGTTCCCCGTCTACGTCTCCGACGTCGTGGTCGCCCCGCAGCTGCTGCGCCAGCGCGGTGAGGACCCGGCCGACGACGGCGGATTCCCCAGCGGCCACACCAACGCCTTCCACCTGGCCGCCCTCGCCCTGGCCCACGCGGTGCCCGAGCGGTTCCAGGAGCTCGTCGCCTGCGCCTTCGAGCTGTCCGACAGCCGCATCGTCACCGGCATGCACTCCCCGCTGGACGTCATCGGCGGCCGGGTCCTGGCCACCGCGCTGGCCGCGGCGGCGCTGCACGACCCCGCCAACGCCGTGCTGAAGCAGGCCGCCCGCGAGCAGGCGGCCGCCTGGTTCCAGGAGCGCACCGGCACCGACGCCACCGGCCTCGTCGCGTTCGCCCGCTCCGGGGACGGGCAGGACCCGTGGAGCGACCGCGAGGCGAACCGCGAGCTCGTGCAGCAGTACCTGACCTACGGTTTCCAGCGCACCGGCCCGAGCACCCCGATGGTGGTGCCGCAGGGTGCCGAGGTGCTGCTGGAGACCCGCCTGCCCTACCTCGGCGCCGCCCAGCGCCGGGAGGTGCTGCGCACCACCGCGCTGCCCGCCGGGTACCCGGTGCTGGACGGCCCGGAGCTGTGGGGACGGCTGGACCTGTTCACCGCCGCCGACGGCTACGGCCGCTTCGACACCAGCGTGGTCGTCGACATGGACGCCGCCGCGGGCGGTTTCTCCGCGGCCGACGCGTGGCGCAACGACATCACCGGTCGCGGCGACCTCGTCAAGCGCGGTTCCGGGGAACTGGTCCTCAGCGGGGACAACTCCTTCACGGGCGGCACCCGCGTGGCCGGCGGCACCCTCGTCGCGGCCTCGCCGAGCGCGCTGGGCCGCGGGGACGTCACCGTCGCCGCGGGTGCGCTGCGCGTCGCCGCCGGGTGCGGTGCGCAGGTGCGCGGCGAGTGGTCCCAGGCCGCCGGTGCGGTCCTGGACGTGGCGCCCGCCACGGGTGGCGAGGTACCGCTGCAGGTGCGCGGCACCGCCGTGCTGGACGACGGCGCCGTGCTGCGGATCGACCCCGCTGCCGCCGGCGGCTGGGCCGTCGGCGAGGAGCGCCCGGTGCTGCGCGCCCGCCGCGTGCGGGGCGGCTTCGCGGCGGTGGAGGTCGCCGGCGGTGGCCGCGCCGAGCTGGTCCCCACCCGCGACGGCGTCTCGGTCCGCCTGCTCGCCACCGCCTGACCCCCGGCCCCGGCTCCGGGCGCCCCGCCCCCCACACCCGCGGTGATCAAGGAAGTTGCAACTTCCTTGATCAC
>NZ_JBJLSE010000136.1:0-8073 GCF_050871845.1 Kineococcus arenarius subsp. arenarius | reverse complement strand
GCTTCAACCGCACCCTGGCGCAGGAGTGGGCCTACCGGCAGCCTTTCACCAGCAACATCCAGCGCACCACGGCCCTGAGTCCCTGGCTGATCCACTACAACACCACCCGAGCCCACTGCGCCCTGGCCGGGCAGCCCCCGACCAGCCGCCTGTCACCAACGTGATGGCCGAGTACAGCTAGCGGCCGACCGGAACCACCGCCTCCACCGCCGCCTCCACCGCCAGCCGCGGGGAGGTGAGCACGGGGACGTCCAGGTCCCGCAGCAGCAGCGCGGCACCCACCATGCTGGCCTGCGCCATCACGACGACCTCCACCGGCGGCTCCAGCGCCCGCACCGCGCGCCGCACGGCGTCCGCGACGCTCGCCGAGTACGTCAGCACGTCGCCGGACTCGAAGGCGGACCAGGTGTCGGGGCAGCGCACCTCGACGAACCGCACCTCGCGGCCCGCTGCGGCCGCCGACTCGCGCAGCAGGGGCCGCAGCGTGGCGGCCGCCTCGTCCAGGGAGCTGACCAGGGCGATGCGCCGCCCGGCGAGCACCGCCGCCTCGGCCATGGGCCGGTCCACGCGCAGCACCCGCACACCCGTCCGCTCACCGACGCGCTCGGCCTCCGGCCCCGTCTCCGAGCACGTGCTCACGACGACGTCGGCGCCCTCGGCGACCAGCCGGCGCAGCCGGTCCGCGAGCGCGGCCCGCACGCTCGCCGCGCCGTTCTCGCGCGCGGCGGCCAGCAGGCCGGTGTCGACCAGGTGTCGGTCGGCGACGGTCTCGTCGCGCTGGTGCAGGAGGTCGCGGAAGGTGCGCACGTGCGCGTGCGCGGTGTGCAGGAAGCCGACGGTGGCCACGGGGTGAGGATGCCAGGTGCCGGCCCGCCGGTCAGCACCGCCCGGCGTCCCGCGCGGGATCCTCACCCGCCCGGCGCAGCCGCGGCGGCGTCCAGCCGGCGCAGCGCCTCGCGGGCGACCTCGGGCGAGGCCGTGAGCCAGAACGCCGGCAGGCTCTCGCGCAGGAAGCCCCCGTAGCGGGCCGTGGCCAAGCGGGGGTCGAGCACGGCCACCACGCCGCGGTCGCCCGAGGCGCGCACGAGCCGGCCCGCCCCCTGGGCCAGGCGCACCGCGGCGTGGGCGGCGGAGACCGTCAGAAAACCGTTGCCGCCGGCGCTGTCCACCGCCCGGGCGCGCGCGGACATCAGCGGGTCGTCCGGGCGCGGGAAGGGGATGCGGTCGATGACCACCAGCTGGCACCCCGCCCCGGGCACGTCCACGCCCTGCCACAGCGACAGCGTGCCGAACAGCGAGGTCGCCGGCTCGTCGGAGAAGCGGCGCACGAGGCGGGGCAGGCGGTCCTCGCCCTGGCACAGCACGGTGCGGCCGGTGCGCTCGCGCACGCCGGCGGCGGCCTCCTCGGCGGCGCGGCGGGAGGAGAACAGCCCGAGGGTGCGTCCGCCGGCGGCGTCCAGGAGCGCGGCCAGCTCGTCGAGGACGGCGTCGGCCACGCCGGAGCGCCCGGGCGGCGGCAGGTGGCGGGCGACGTAGAGGATGCCCTGGCGGGCGTAGTCGAAGGGGCTGCCGACGTCCAGACCGGTCCACGGGACCACGTCCCGGCGCCCGGCGCGCAGGCCGAACGCCCCGGCCACCGGCTCGAAGGAGCCGCCGAGGGTGAGCGTGGCGGAGGTGGCCACCACGGTGCGGTCGGTGAAGACCCGTTCGCGCAGCAGGCCGGCGACGGACAGCGGAGCCACGTGCAGCGACGGCGCGCGAGAGCCCCCCGGAGCGCCGGCGGTGACCCAGGCGACGTCGTGCTCGGAGCCCTCCGCGAGGCGCTCGGCCACGGTGAAGACCTCCTGCACGGCAGCGCGGGCGAGGTGGCGCGCGCCACGGGCCTCGGCGTCCTCCTCCTTGCCGGCGCCCTCGGCGGCGGTCTTCAGGTCGCTCAGGGCGGTGCGGGCCGCGTCGCGCGCGGCGGTCACGGCCGCGGCCAGCGGCGCGGGCCAGTCCTCCAGCCTGCCGGGCGGGGCGTCCTCCAGGGCCGCCTCCAGGGCCGCGGCGGCGTCCTCCAGCGCCTCGCTGACGATGCCGGCCGAGCGGCGCAGGCGCCGGGCCGCCGCCCCCAGGACGGCGGCGGACAGCTCGGCGGTGGCGACCGCGGTGACGCGGTCGGCCAGCTCGTGGGCCTCGTCGGCGACGAGGACGTCGTGCTCGGGCAGCAGCTGCCCGGAGCCCTCCAGCGCGTCGATGGCGGTCATGGCGTGGTTGGTGACCACGACGTCGACCTCGCGGGCGCGGGCGCGCACCCGCTCGGAGAAGCACTCAGCGGCCACCGGGCAGCGCTGCGAGCCCAGGCACTCGCGGGCGGAGACGGCCACCTGCCGCCAGGCGCGCTCGCTGACGCCGGGGTCCAGCTCGTCGCGGTCCCCCGTGGTGGTGCTCGCCGCCCACTCGCGCAGCCGCACCACCTCCCGGCCCAGCCGGCCGGCGTCGCCGCCGCCCGCACCGGTGCCGCCGGCGGGCACGTCGAACAGCGCGGCCTCCTCCACGGGGAAGCCGCCGTCGAGCTTGTTGCGGCACACGTAGTTGGCGCGGCCCTTGAGCAGCTCCCACGTGGGCTCTCGCCCCAGCTCGGGGGTCAGGGCGCGGGCCAGGCGCGGCAGGTCCCGCTCGACGACCTGGGCCTGCAGCGCGAGGGTGGCGGTGGTGACCACCACGCGCGAGCCCTCCCGCACGGCGTGCGCCACGGCGGGCACCAGGTAGGCCATGGACTTGCCGGTGCCGGTGCCGGCCTGCACCAGCAGGTGGCGCTCGTCGCGGACGGCGTCGGCGACGGCGAGCGCCATGCGCGCCTGCCCCTCGCGCCGCTGCCCGCCGAGCGCCTGCACCACGACGTCGAGGAGGCCGGCGGCGTCACGGCCGTCGGCCTCCTCGTGGACCTGCTCGGGGCTGGGCGCGCTCACCGGACCATCCTCGCCGACGCGCGCACCCGGCCCGGACGGCGTCCACACCCCCCGCCCGGACGGGCCGGGCGGGAGGTGCTGTGGACACCGCTGCTCAGGCGCGCGCGACGCTGAGCCGGAACGGTGCCAGCTCGGCCGCCAGCCGCGGGCGGACCCGGGCCAGCAGGCGCGTGCCTGCGGCGGTGTGCTCCTCGGCGAGGACCTGACCGGTGGTGTGCACGCGGTGCACGAGCTCACCGCGCTCGTACGGCACGCACACCTCGACCTCCACGTCCGGCACCGGCAGCAGCTCCGCGATCCGCTCGCGCAGCTGCTCGACGCCCTCGCCGGTGCGCGCCGAGACGACGACGGCGCCGCGCTCGCGCGCCAGCAGGCGCTGCACGACCTCCGGGTCGGCGACGTCGGCCTTGTTGATCGCCACCAGCTCGGTCACCCGCTGGGCGCCGACCTCGGCCAGGACCGAGCGCACCGCCGCCAGCTGCCCCTCGGGGTCGGGGTGTGACCCGTCCACGACGTGCAGGACGAGGTCGGCCTCGGCGACCTCCTCCAGGGTGGAGCGGAACGCCTCGACGAGCTGGTGCGGCAGCTGCCGCACGAAGCCGACGGTGTCGGCCAGCGTGTAGGGGCGCCCCTCCGGCGTCTGCGCGCGCCGGACCGTGGGGTCCAGGGTCGCGAACAGCGCGTCCTCCACCAGCACGCCCGCCCCGGTGAGGCGGTTGAGCAGCGAGGACTTGCCGGCGTTGGTGTACCCGGCGATGGACACCGAGGGCACCGCGCGCGCCACGCGCAGGGAGCGCTTGGCGTCGCGGGAGGTGCCCATGGCGCGGATCTCCCGGCGCAGCTTGGCCATGCGGGAGCGGATGCGGCGGCGGTCCAGCTCGATCTTCGTCTCACCGGGACCGCGCGAGCCGATCCCGGCACCGCCGGCGACGCGGCCACCGGCCTGCCGGGACATCGACTCGCCCCAGCCGCGCAGGCGCGGCAGCAGGTAGTCCAGCTGGGCGAGCTCGACCTGGGCCTTGCCCTCCCGGCTCTTGGCGTGCTGGGCGAAGATGTCCAGGATCACGGCCGTGCGGTCCACGACCTTGACCTTGACGATGTCCTCCAGCCCGCGGCGCTGGGACGCGGACAGCTCCCCGTCGCAGACGACGGTGTCCGCCCCCTCGGCGGCCACGAGCTCGGCCAGCGCAGCGGCCTTGCCGGCCCCCAGGTAGCTGGCCGGGTCGGGGGTGGAGCGGCGCTGCAGGACGCCGGCGAGGACGTCCGAGCCGGCGGTGGCGGCCAGCGCGGACAGCTCCTGCAGGGACACCTCGGCCTCGGCCCGGCTGGAGTCGGCGCTGGACCAGATCCCGGCCAGGACGACGCGCTCCAGGCGCAACCGGCGGTACTCGACCTCGGTGACGTCGGCGAGCTCGGTGGACAGGCCGGCGGCGCGGCGCAGCGCGCGGCGGTCGGCCAGGTCGAGCTGGTCGCCGTCGTAGTCGCGCTCGCCGGAGCCGTCTGCCGCCTCGTCGCCGGTGGTGGGTGCCGCGACGTCGTGGCCGGCGAGGATCCGGGCCAGTGCGCGGTCGAACTCGGCGTCGCGGTCCCGCTCGCGGGCGGCGGCCGGCACGGGTGCGTGCCGGTCGTCGTGCGCGCTGTCCGTCGACGGCTGCGTCGCGGACGGCTGGACCGGCGAAGAGCGGTGGTTCATGGACCTCCCAGGTCGTGCTGACCCTCACGGGTTGAGGGGACCAGCATCCTTCTCAACCGGCCCGGGGTCCACGGGATTCCGCGTTCCGCGCGGGCGTGTCGGGCCGGGGGCGCGCCGCGCCCTACCCTCTCCAGCGTGGCGAGCACCCCGGGGGACGAGCAGCACTACTTCACGGCCCGCCCCGCCACCCCCGACGAGCGGCGCGACCTCGAGGTGGAGCTGGCCGGGCGCGCGGTGACGGTGCAGACGGCGCGCGGCGTCTTCAGCGCCGAGCGCGTGGACCCGGGCACCTCGGTGCTGCTGCCCCTGGTGCCCGACGAGCCGGCGGCCGGCGGCGACGTGCTGGACCTCGGCTGCGGGTGGGGCCCGGTGGCGCTGACGCTGGCGCTGCGCCAGCCGCAGCGGCGGGTGTGGGCCGTGGACGTCAACGAGCGCGCCCTGGACCTGGTGCGCCGCAACGCGGAGCGCCTGGGGGTGCCGGTGCGCGCGTGCCCGCCCGACGAGGTGCCGGCCGACGTGGCCTTCGAGCAGGTGTGGTCCAACCCGCCGATCCGGGTGGGCAAGGAGGCGCTGCACGCGCTCCTGCTGCGCTGGCTGCCGCGCCTGGCGCCCGGTGGCGAGGCGCACCTGGTGGTGCAGAAGAACCTCGGCGCCGACTCCCTGCACCGGTGGCTGGACGAGCGGCTGCCGGCGGTGCTGCCCGACGCGGCGACGACGCGCGCGGCCTCGTCCAAGGGGTTCCGGGTCCTCACCGTCCGGCGCGGCTGAGCGCCCGGGGCCCCCTCGCCGCGGGCGGGCTCAGGCGGGGGTGGGGACGTCCAGCAGGTGCGGGTCGAGGGTGCCGGCCGCGACCAGCACGGCCGGACCGGTCAGCCACACGGTCCCCTCGACGAGGGTGGACCCCTGCGCGACCGTCACGACGACCTCCCCGCCGGGCACCTCCACCCGCCACACGTCGGGCGAGCCCTCCCCCGCCCACGCGCGGGTGGCCAGCGCCGCGGCGCACGCGCCGGTGCCGCAGGAGCGCGTCTCGCCGACGCCGCGCTCGTGCACGCGCATGCGCACCTCGCCGATGTCGGCGACGTGGTCGCCGGTGACGTCCACCGCCAGCAGCGGCACGACCAGCTCGACGTTCGTGCCGTGCGCGGGCACCGGCTCCACGTGCGGGGCGCGCAGCAGCTCCGCGGCGTCCAGCTCGGCGGGCTCGGCGAGCGCGACGACGGTGTGCGGGTTGCCCAGGTCCAGCGACAGGGCCGGGCGCGGCACACCGCCCAGGCCGTCCACGACGACCAGGGCGTCCGAGCCGTCGGCGAGGGCGCGTTCCCCGCCGGTCAGGTGCCAGCGGCCCATGTCGGCCGTCCAGCGCCCCTCCCCCTCGCGGCGCAGCCGCTTGAGCCCGGCGCGCGTGCCCACGGTGAACCAGCGGCCGTCACCGGCCTCGGCGGGCAGGAAGCCCTCGCGCAGCAGGAACTCGGCGAACACCCGCACCCCGTTGCCGCACATCTCGGCGATCGAGCCGTCGGCGTTGCGGTAGTCCATGAACCACTCCGCCTCGGCGGCCAGCCCGGCCCCCTCGGGGAGGGCGTCGCTGCGCACCGCCCGGATGAGCCCGTCGCCGCCGATGCCGGCCCGGCGGTCGCACAGGCGCGCGACCAGTCCCGGCGACGGGTCCCAGGTGCCGTCGGGGTCGGCGACGAGGACGAAGTCGTTCTCGGTGCCGTGGCCCTTGACGAAGGGCAACCCGCCGACGGGGGTGGTCTCGTTCACGCGGGCGACTCTACGGGCAGCAGCGCCAGCACCTGCCGGGCCAGCTGCTCGGGGTCGCAGCCGTCGGGGGCGGGGATCCAGCGCACCCGGTCGTCGCGGCGGAACCAGGACTCCTGCTTGCGGGCGAACCGGCGCGTCAGCCGGGCGGTCAGCTCCTCGGCCTCGGCCTCGGTGGTGACGCCGTCCAGGGCGTCGAGGACCTGCGCGTAGCCCAGGGCGCGCGGGGCGGTCAGGCCCTCGCGCAGCCCGCGCTCCTGCAGGGCCCGGACCTCCGCCACCAGCCCGGCGTCCCACATGCGGCGCACACGGGCGTCGATGCGCGCGTCGAGCTGCTCGCGCGGCACCGCGAGGCCGACCTGCACGGCGGGGCGGACGTAGCGCTGCTCGGGCAGCGACGCGGCGAACGGCGCCCCGGTGATCTCCCCGACCTCCAGGGCGCGCACGATGCGCCGGCCGTTGGAGGGCAGGATGCGTGCGGCCGCGTCGGGGTCGCGCGCGGCGAGCTCGGCGTGCAGGCGCTGCGGGCCGGCCTCGGCGAGGCGGGCCTCCCACCGGGCGCGCACGGCCGCGTCCGTGCCGGGGAAGCGCATATCGTCCAGTGCGGCGCGCACGTACAGGCCCGAGCCGCCCACGAGCAGGGGCGTGCGGCCGCGGGCGGTGATCGCCTCGAAGGCCTCGCGCGCCTGCCGCTGGTAGGTGGCCACGTCGGCGGCCTGCGTGACCTCCAGGACGTCCAGGAGGTGGTGCGGCACCCCCCGCATCTCCTGGACGGTCAGCTTGGCGGTGCCCACGTCCATGCCCCGGTACAGCTGCATGGCGTCGGCGTTGACGACTTCGGCACCGCCGGGCAGCAGGTGCGCCAGCGCCACCGCGACGTCCGACTTGCCCGAGGCGGTGGGGCCGACGACGGCCACGACGGGCGGGGCGGACGAGCCGGGCGCGGTCGTGGTCTGCGGTGATCTCGACTGGCCCACGCGCCGATGGTGGCAGAGAGTTGGAGGTGCAGGGACGCACCGGCCGGCGCCGCCGGCGCGGCGGGACGCCGAGGACGTGAGGAGGGGCCGTGGGCACCATGAAGTTCCTGGGGCTGAAGCTGGACGAGGCCGTGGAGCAGGCGCGGGTGGCCGCCGAGCAGGCGCGCACGCGGGCCGGGCAGTTCGCCGGGCAGCACTCCGGGCAGGCCGACACGGTGATCCGCAAGGCCACGACGTTCGTCAACGAGCGCACCGAGGGCCGCTACGCGGGCCCGCTGGAGCGGGCGACGAAGGTGGCGCAGAGCGGCTGGCAGCGGGCCGCCGGCGTGCACCCCGGCTTCGAGGGCTGGGGCACCCCCATGCGCGGGGGCACGCGCACCGACGGCACCCCCATGTCCGGCCCCTCCCGCTGAGGCGGGCGACCGGCACCCAGCAGCAGCACGACCCGCACGGGAACGAGCACGTCCGACACGTCAGGAGGACGAGATGACGATCCCCACCCCGGCACCGGGCACGCCGCAGCCGCCGAGCCAGGTGCCGCAGCCGGGCACGCCCGGTCAGCCACCGCTGCCCGACCCCGGCCCCACGCCGGGCCCGGACCCCGAGCCGGGACCTTCGGCACCACCGCCGATGTGACGACGGCGCTGCACGGGCAGCACGCGCGAGGGCCCCGCACCGGCAGGTGCGG
>NZ_JBJLSE010000135.1:0-8194 GCF_050871845.1 Kineococcus arenarius subsp. arenarius | reverse complement strand
GCAGTCACCTGTCCATCTTCGACCACGGGGGTGGGTGTCGTCACGGTCACGATCATGGTTCCGATCTCGCCCTGTCAGGAGAGGTTGCTACGAGCGGCTGGCCTCAACTCACCCTGACAGACAGGGAAGGCAGCGCTGGCCGCGGACAGCTCCAGCACCAGGCGGCGCACGGCGTCAGCGCAGTCCACGTGCCCCAAGGCCAGGCGCAGGCTGGCCACGCACGATTCCGCGGCCCGGTTCCAGTGGCTGTAGAAATGGGCACCGGCCGGATCCAGGAACGTCATGCGCGCCACGTTGTCGATGCGGGTGAACTGCGAGTACAAGGCGCCGGCCAGCGCGTTGTGTGCCAGCACGTCCAGCTGCCGATTGATGATCACCGCGGGGGTGTGCGGCCAGGCCTGCAGCAGGTCCTTCAGCGCCTGTGGCGCGGCGGCGGCCACGGGAGCCAGGGCGGTGGGCGCCAGGTCGGCCAGGCGGAAGAGGTGCCCGCGCTGGTCGTGGTCCAGGCACAGGGCGTTGGCGATCGCGTTGAGCACTGAAGGTGAGGGGTTGCGTTCGCGGCCCTGTTCCAGGCGGGCGTAGTAGTCCACGCTGACGCCGGCGAGCATGGCCACCTCCTCGCGGCGCAGTCCGCTCACCCGGCGGCTGGTGTGCGCCGGCAGCCCCACGTCTGCCGGCTGCACGTGGCCGCGACGGGCCTTGAGGAACGCTCCGAGGTCTGAGGTGCTCACGCTTAGACCGTAGACGGGCGTCCGCTTGCGCTACCAGGACCTGGCGCTCCCTGGCAGCCGAGGCTGCCGACCCGGCCTGCGCCAGGCAGCGCCGGGTGAGGCAGCGCCGGGTCAGGCAGCGCCGGGTCAGGCTGGGCGCGCCGCTGACCCGTCGCCCACACGAGTTAGGCGCAGCGGCGGCCCAGCGGCGGATCAACACTGGGTCAGCACTGGCTCAGCGGCGTGTCATGACGAACCCGGCGTGGTGCAAGACACCATCCAGCAGCTGACCGAAGGCCCAGAACCCGCAGTCGTCCAGGTACGTGATTCGATCCTCGCGCACCCAGTAGCGGCCCGTGTAGGCGTCGGCGCGCCCGCCCCGGGTCTCGGAGTAGCGCCCATCGGGCCGCAGGTGCTGCAGCAGGCCGCGGCCGGGGTCCTGCCAGGTGCCCACCCACGCTGCCCGCACGGCCGGGTCGGCGACGTCTTCTCCTGCGGCCCGGGTCGGCTTGCCGTGCCAGGCCTCCAGGTGCCCGGCGACCCACACCGCCAGCAGGTCCGGTGGGTTCACGACCAGCATGGCGCGCACCTGCGCCTCGGTGACCGGGCGACGCACCAGGGCGAAGGTGGCCGGGTTGCCGGGGAGGAGGTCGTACCTGCCGCGCCGGTCGGGCGGCAGTTGCGCGACGGCGCTGTCGACCAGCAGCGGGACGGCGCAGGCGCCGTCGGCGCCGATCACCTCCGTCCCCGGGGCGGCCGGTTCCCTGCCCAGGTGTCTGCCGGCCACGTGCAGGTCGCCGGGCGCCACGGTTCCGGGCGTGGTCATGACGTGCAGGTCCGCGAGGACGAACGTGGTGGCGCTCGGTGGGATCACCGGCCGGCTCCGGTGGTCGCGAGGCGCTCGGTGATCGCAGCGACGGAATCGTGCACCCGGGTGCGCAGGGCGTCGACGTCCACCCCGACGAGCGCGCCGTTCCACTTGCGCACCTGGCCGGCCACCCACACCGAGGTGATGTTCGAGCGGTCTGCTCCCAGCACCAGGGTGCCGACGGCGTCGTGCAGCGGCATGGTGTTGATCGCCTCGGCGTCCACGACGATGAGGTCGGCCTGCTTGCCGGGGGTGAGGGAGCCGGTGCGGTCGTCCAGCCGCAAGGTGCGCGCTCCCGACAAGGTGGCGAAGTCGAGCACGTCGCGGGTGGTGATGCGGGCGGCTTCGTCCTGAGTGCCGTAAGTGGCGTTGACCGCGCGCATGCGCTGGATCGTCAGCAGCGCTCGCATCTGGGTGAACATGTCCGAGGCCAGCGCGACCTCCACGTCCACCGACAGCCCGGGCCGGATGCCGTGCGCGAGGGCCTCGTCGACCGGTGGGACGGCGTCCTCCAGGCCGATCTGGGCATCGGAGGTGGGGGCCAGCGAGACGCTCACGCCGTGCTCGCGCATCGCCGCCCAGGCCTCGGCGGACAGCGCCGTGCAGTGGATGGCCTCCAGGTGCGGGCCCAGCAGTCCTTGCTCGCGCCAGCGCAGGATCTCCTTCGAGGCGCCCTGCCCGAAGACGACGTCCAGGCTCACGCCGATGTCCAGGTCCGCGGCGATCCGGGCCAGTTCGGGTCCGTACGCCAGGTGACCGGCGATGTCCGCGGTGGCCAGCGCCGCCATGCGCAGAGTCACCAGCTGCTCGTCGGTGGGCACGTGGGTGGCCCGCAGCCTGGCCAGGTCCGCGGGCCACTGCCCGTCCCAGGCGCCGAAGTGCGGGGCCATCGAGGCGTGCACGCCGCGGATGCCCGAGTTGATCAGCGCGGTGATCGCAGCGTCGGAGTGGGCGGCGGTGCGCGAGTTGTGCGAGAAGTCGAGCATCGTGGTGATGCCGCCGTCCAGCGCGGTCAGCGCGGCCAGTCGGGTGCCGAGGTAGATGTCGTCGGGGGTGTAGGCCGGCGCGACGTTCATCAGCGTGGAACGCAGGTACCCGCCGAGGTCGTCGACGTCGGGGATGGTGCGGCGCATCTGCGCCTGCCAGGCGTGCCGGTGGGTGTCCACCATGCCCGGGGCGATGATGCTGCCGGCCGCGTCGATGACGAGCGCGCCGGTGTCCGGCAGGCCGCGGCCGACGTCGAGGATGCGCGAGCCGCGGACCAGGACCTCACCGGCGTCGATGGTGCCCAGCGCAGGATCCATCGTCACCACGCTCGCGCCGCGCAGCAAGACCAGGCGGTCGGGATCGGTGGCGGAGCGGTTCAGCGCGTCAAGGGTGACGTCGGTGCTCATCGGGCGTCCTTTCGGTGCATGGTGTAGCCGGCGTGGTGCAGGGCGTCGTCGGTTCCGTCGTGGCTGAAGCGGCCGAAGGCCCAGAAGCCGAGGTCGTCGAGGTAGTCGATGCGCTCACCGTCGATCCAGTAGCGGCCCGTGAAGGCGTGCGGGCGACCACCGCGGGTCTCGTCGTAGCGGCCGTCGGCGGTCAGGTCCTGGTGCAGGAAGTCGTCGGTGTCGATCCAGACGCCCACGCGGCCGGGGTCGACCGCGAGCCGGTCCGGCTGCAGCGGTGCGGTGGCCGCACCGGTCAGCAAGCGGCCGGCCCAGTGCACGGGGCGTCCCTGCTGCAGCACGGCCAGCAGCAGTTCGGGCTGGGTGAACGCAGTGTGCAGCGCCGTGGCCAGGTCCGGGGCGTGCTCGTCGGGCACGACGATGACGCCGGCGTCCGCGCCGGGTGCGAGCGTCCCGGAGCCGGTGCCGCGCGCGGCGGTGCCCAGGGTGACGGTCGCGTCCAGGCAGGCGGGGAGCACAGTGGTGCCGGTGGCGTCGATGACCACGGCGCCGTCGTCCTCGGCGGCGGTGACGATGCCGGGCCCGACGCCGACGATCAGCGCCCCGCCGATGAGCACGTCAGCGCCGGGCATGGTGCCGATCAGCGGGTCGAGGGTGTGGACCGTCGCGTTGGTCAGCAGCAGCGGCCGGTCGGCGCCGGCGCGCACGGCCGCCAGTCCGGCGGCCGTGAAGGTGGGGAAGGTGTTGGGCATGGCTCCACCTTCGTGCGGCTCGGTGCGGCGCAGAAGGCCGGGACGCACCCACGGAGTGCCGCACCCTGGCCCGCAATGCCGCATGCTTCACGGCGCGATCGCCACGGTGTGGTTGCCGAGGAGGTCGGTCCACGGACTGAACCGTCACGGGTTCGCTGCCGTCTTCACACTGGCCGCAGCTCCACCTC
Organism: Kineococcus arenarius subsp. arenarius; assembly: GCF_050871845.1. Taxonomy (NCBI): domain Bacteria; kingdom Bacillati; phylum Actinomycetota; class Actinomycetes; order Kineosporiales; family Kineosporiaceae; genus Kineococcus; species Kineococcus arenarius. Next base: position 4,285 of record NZ_JBJLSE010000135.1, on the reverse strand, counting down.
GGAGGCGGTGAGCTCAGTGAGCATTTCTCTGTAGCGGCTTGATCGTCACGCTGGGTCAGGTGGTGCGATCGTGTTCGAGGTGCAGCAGGACGAGGACGGCAGCGGCGATGGCCCCGATCCGCTGCGGGCACAGCGTCACCTTCTGCAGGGCCCGGTAGTTCTTCAGCCAGGCGTTGCCCTGCTCGGCGCGGGCGCGCACGTAGGCGTGAACGCGGTTGAAGGTGCGTTCTGCGACGTCTCCAGGTCGCGGTCCTTGGGGAGCTTGTGCGGGCAGGTGAGGCGAGCTCGTTCGCCCTCATAGCCCAGGTCGGCCAGCACCGCGTGACCGGCGCCGGTGAACTCGACCAGCGCATCCAGCAGGTCAGCGTGGATGCGGGCACAGGTGATGTCGTGTTCACGACCCGGGCGGACGCCGGAGACCCAGATCGGCCAGCCGTCCGGGGCGGTGAGGACCTGGATGTTCCCGCCGTGCTTGTGGTGCTTGCCCGACCACCAGAGGTCCACGCCCTTCGTCGGGCCCTGCACCGCAACCCGATTGGTCGCGATCAATGTCCCGTCCAGGTTGACGTGGCTGTGCCCGGCGGCGTGCGCGGCCAGCAGCGCCGGGCGCAGCCGGGGTGCCTGCGCGGCGATCACGTCCAGGGCCTCGTGCACGTACCAGTACGTCGTCGAGGTGCCCATGGCGTTGTCGCGGGCCAACTGGGCCACCCGCACGGCGTCGAGCAGGAACCGGCAGATTCCCCCACTTCGTGGGAGGTGCCCCCAGCACTGCCTGGGCGAAGCATCCAGGACCCGCCGGCCGGTGCGGGTGCCCAGCACCAGGCGGTGGCGCAGCAGCAGGGCGGCGATGTGCTGCACCGTGGCCCGGGAGGTGGGCAGCACGGCGGTGTAGGTGACAGACTCGGGCACGGTAGGACTCCGGTGGTGCAGTTGCTGTAGGAGGCCCTGTCTCTACCGGAGTCCTGCCCCCACCCACCAGCGCGGACCCATGCTCCGTTACCTACAGTCACCGTCGACGGCCTACAGAGAAATGCTCAGTGAGCCTTCGTCAGTAACGGTTCCCCCAAGTGCTCAACATTAGGTCGATGTCGATGATCGCAGTGATGCGCCACGGACAGAAGCGGACTCAGGTCAGAGCACGCCAACGCAACTTGATCACCACCAACTTCTCCGGAGTCGCTGTCCAGTTGATCGGGTCATGATCAATGACCGAAGGCGGACAGCTCAGCAGGAAGCCGTGCGGGGGTTCGGGTCTGCTGCATGATCAGGTGACAGATCACATCACGCGGCCTGACTGGCCGGTGGCGTCATGATGGCTCGTACTCGATGGGGGTCAGTCGACCCAGACCAGCCTGGCGGCGGCGCCGGTGGTAGGTCCGCTCGATCCAGGTCACGATCGCGATCCGCAGCTCCTCACGGGTGGCCCAGGACTGGCGGTCCAGGACGTTGTTCTGCAGCAGGGCGAAGAAGCTTTCCATCGCGGCGTTGTCGCCGGCGGCGCCGACGCGGCCCATCGACCCGACCAGCCCGTGACGGGCGAGAGCGTGGACGTATTTCCTTGATCGAAATTGCGACCCGCGGTCGCTGTGCACCACGCAGCCGGCCACGTCCATGTCCTCGACCCGGCGGCGGGCGACGGCATTGGCCAAGGCGGCCACCGCCAGACGCGACTTCATCCTGGAGTCGATGGAGTAGCCCACGATCCGGCGGGAGAAGGCGTCCTTGATGGCGCAGAGGTAGAGCTTGCCCTCGAGCGTCTTGTGCTCGGAGGGGGCACCTCCCACGAAGTGGGGGAATATCGGTGAGCCAGAGCTGGTTGGGCTGCTCGGCGGTGAAGTTGCGCTGGACCAAGTCGTCGTGGACAGGCGGTCCTGGCTTCTTGCCGTTCTTGCTGCGCCGCTTGGCGAAGGCACTCCACCAGCCGTTGGTCGAGCAGATCCGCCACGCGGTTCGCTCGGCCATCGGCCGGCCGGCATCGCGGGCTTCCTCGGCGAGGTAGCGGTAGCCGAACTCGGGGTCCTCTCGGTGAGCGTCGAAGAGCGCGTCGGCCCGGTAGGCCTCTTCCAGCTCAGCCGGTGTGATCGGCTCGGCGAGCCATCGGTAGTAGTGCTGCCGAGCGATCTTCAACACCCTGCACGTGACCGCTACCGGGATGCCCTCAGCAGCGAGCTCGCTCACGAGCGGGTAGAGCCTTTTCCCGGCAGGTTCGCCTGGGAGAGGTAGGCCGCCGCCCGGCGCAACACCTCGTTCTCCTGCTCCAGCAGCCTGATGCGAGCACGGGCCTGGCGCAGCTCAGCGCTCTCGCTTGTGCTGACACCGGGCTTGGCACCCTCGTCGACGTCGGCCTGGCGCATCCACTTCGACAGCGTCATGACGTGGATGCCGAAGTCGGCGGCGATCTGCTCCAGCGTCACGCCGGACTCGCGGTTGCGAGCCACCCGCACGACGTCGTCGCGGTACTCGCGGGGGTAGGGCTTGGGCACAGCGGCATCCTCCCAGGCTGCCTCTCGGGCAAGCCAGCGTCGGTGTCACCTGATCATGCAGCAGACCCGAACTCGACCAGCGCGGGTAGCAGGTCGGGGTGGGTGCGGGCGCAGGTGGGGGCACCTCCCACGCCCTGGCGTGGGGGAACGTCGTGCTCACGTCCCGGGCGCACGGGTGAGACCCGGATCGGCCAGCCGTCGGGGGCGGTGAGAACCTGGACGTTGCCGCCGTGGCGGCGGTGCTTGCCCGACCACCAAAGGCACGCCCGCCGACCTCGTCGCCGCCCGCTGCACCCTCACCGGTGAGCACCTCGCCGCCTACGTCGGTGGACAGGGGCCTCGGCGGCTGTCCTGACCGCCCGGAGCACGGGGTTTCCGTCGTGTTGCGGGCGGCACCGATCCGTAACAACGCGGACACAGGAGTTCCCTAGGGTTCGGCACTCCGGTGCCCACCGGAGCGCCGCCGTCTCAGGGAGAAGACCCGTGTCCCGACGTTCGACCCTCACCACCGCTCTCGTCTCCGGGACCCTCGCCGCCGGTGTCGCGCTCGGTGTCTCCACCGTCCTGCCCGCCGGCGCGACCCCGGCCGCCGCACCCGCCACCGCCGTGGCTGCACCCGCCCTGGCCGTGGCTGCCCCCGCCGCGCAGGGGAACCACCGCACCCCGGAGGTCACCGTCATCGGCACCGGCGGCACCATCGCCGGCCTGGCGGAGTCCCGCGACGCGCTGCAGACCTACCGCGCCGGGCAGGTGCCGATCGCGGACCTCGTCGGCGCGCTGCAACCGGAACTGTCCGGCGTGGCGGAGGTCGAGACCGTCCAGTTCGGCAACGCCGGGTCCAGCGGGTACACGATCGAGCAGTTCCGCGAGCTCACCCTCGCCGTGGACGAGGCGCTGAAGACGTCGGACGGCGTCGTCGTCACCACCGGCACCGACACGATGGAGGAGTTCGCGTACTGGCTGGACCTGACGGTCCGCAGCGACAAGCCGGTCGTGCTCACCGGCGCCATGCGGCCCTCGAACGTGATCGGTGCCGATGGCCCGGCGAACCTGTTCAACGCGATCCGCCTGGCGGGCAGCGGCGAGACGACCTGCTACGGCGCAGTCATCATGCTCAACGACGAGTTCTACGCGGCCCGCGAGGTGACCAAGACCGACGCGCTGCGCCTGGACACGTTCGACGGCGGGCAGTTCGGCGCCCTCGGCGTGATCGACGAGGAGCGGGTGACGACGCGCCGGGCACCGGCACGGGCGGAGCAGTGCGGGACGGCATCGTGGTCCACGCCGTTCGACGTGTCCACGATCGGGGCGGCGGACCTGCCGCGCGTGGAGATCGCGTACTCCTACCAGGAGGCCGGCGGCGAGGCGATCTCCGCGTTCGCCGCCGCGGGCGTGGAGGGCATCGTCACCGCGGGTACGGGTGCGGGCGGGATCTCCCCGGCGATGCGCGAGGCCCGCACCGCCGCCCTGGAGCAGGGGGTCCTCTTCGGCACCACCACCCGCACCGGTTCCGGTTCCATCTACGACGCCGAGGAACCCACCCCCGGCGTCATCGGCATGGAGGACCTGCTGCCGCAGAAGGCCCGGCTGCTCCTGATGCTGTCCCTGGCCTTCAGCGAGGACGAGGCCCAGGTCCGCGAGTGGGTGGACACCATCGGCAGCCCCGAGTTCTCCTGACGCGCGGCGGGGGGGGGGGGGGGGGGGGGGGGGGGGGGGGGGGGGGGGGGGGGGGGGGGGGGCGGGGGGGGCGCCGGCGCGGGCGGCCCGCCCCCCCGCCGGCGGCCGCGGGCGGCGGGGTGGGG
>NZ_JBJLSE010000134.1:0-8348 GCF_050871845.1 Kineococcus arenarius subsp. arenarius | reverse complement strand
AGAGGTCGGGGTTGTAGGGTTGGGGGGGTGGGGGGGCGGGGGGGGGGGGGGGGGGGTGTTGTTGGATTTGATTGGGTCCGCCGCCCGGCGGGGGGGGGCGGCCCCGCCCCACGGCCCCGCACCGTGCAGCGCTTGGCGCGCTGCACGGTGCGCCACCGACAGAAAAAGGAGGCCCCGATGGCAGCGGAGCGCACGCGCACGGTGGCGGTGCGGTTGACGCCTGAGGAGCACGCGGCGTGGGAGGCGGCGGCGGTTGCGGCGGGGCGGGGGCGGTTGGGGTCGTGGGTGCGCGATGAGATGAACGCGCGCCTGGATCAGGGTGTGGATGCGGGTGCGGTGCGCGCCCGGGGCGGGCGCGCGAAGAGCACGCCGGCTGGTGCACCGGGTGGGGCGGGCTTGGGCGTGGACATGGAGTTGGCGGAGGTGCTGGCGCGCTCGTCGGTGCTGCGCGGTGAGCTCTCGCGGGTGGCGAACAACCTCAACCAGGCGGTGCACGCGGTGCACGCGCACGGGGTGCAGTCGGGGGTGCAGTCGGGGGTGCAGTCGGGGGTGCTGGCGCAGCTGCGGGCGGCGGTGGTGGAGGTGCGCGCGGTGATGACGCTGGTGCAGGAACGGGTGGCGGCATCGGGTGCTTCGGCTGCTGCTTCGAGGGCCGGTGCCGGCACGTCGGCGACGGCGTCGAGGGGGCCGTCGCGAGGGGCCGCGGTGGCCGCGGCGGTGCGGGCGAAACGGGCGCCGCGGCGCATGGCGCCGGCGACGTCGAGTGCGCCGTTCGGCACGCCGCTGAGCGCACCGTCGAGTGCGCCATCTAGTGCACCGTCGGGCACACCGGGGCCGGGGGATCGGCCCGCGCAGCGCCCGGGGCAGCAGCCGGTGAACCCATGGCTGCGCGAGGGGGAGCGCGACGCCGGGCGCAGCGGTGGACGCGATACCGGGCGCGGTGGCGCGGGTGGTGGTGCGCGGTGATCGCGAAGATCACCCGGGGGGAGCGGGCGGGGGATCTGGCCGCGTACCTGCACGGGCCGGGCACGAAGGAGGAGCACGTGTACGCCGGCCGTTCCGGTGGTGCGGTCATCGGCGGCAACGTGTGCCTGGACGGCAGCCGGGACGGCACCACGTGGGCGTGGATCCTCACCGACGCAGCGCGCACGAGGCCGGACATCACGCGCCCGATCTGGCACGCCTCGCTGCGCTGCGCACCCGGGGACCGGACCCTGACGGATGAGGAGTGGGCGGAGGCGGCGGCGGTGTTCGCCGAGGCGATGGGCTTCGTGGACGCCATCGGCTCGGACGTGCCGTGGGAGCAGCGCGCCACGCAGCCGTGGGTGGTGGTGCGCCACGGTGAGGACCACGTGCACCTAGCCGTGTCGCGAGTGGGCTTCGACGGGCGGGTCTGGCACGCCCGCAACGACTACCGCCAAGCGCAGGCGGCGTGCACGCAGCTGGAGCAGCTGTACGGGCTCACCGTCGCGCCGAGGGTGTCGAGCAAGGACACGCAGCGCACCGCCGATCACCAGCTCAGTGCCGGGGAGTGGCGGCGTGGGCAGCGCACCGGGGCGGCCCCGGAGCGGGTGCAGTTGGCCGAGCGGGTACGCGCCGCGGTGGACGCGGCAGCCGGTGCGGGACGCGAGGGCTTCGAGGCCGCGCTGCAGCGCGCCGGCGTCGGTTACCGCGCCAACCAGGCCGCGAACGGGCGGGTCAGCGGGTACTCCTTCACCCTGCCCGGGCACACCGACGCGCAGGGGGAGGCGGTGTGGTTCCGTGCCTCGCAGCTGGACCGGGCGCTGTCGTGGTCGAAGGTCGCGCCCGTCCTCGAGGCACCGGCACCGGCGCCGGCGGTGCAGGTGCCGAAGAAGACGCTGGAGACCCGCGCTCGGCACGAGCGGCGCACCGAGCAGGCACAGGCCGAGGCGATCGCGCACCAGGCTGGTGCACGATTGCAGGCGCTGCCGGACGTGGTCGCCGCGCGCGTCAACGCCGATGACGCGTGGTGGGCGCAGCGCCGGCACGGCGGTGAAAAGGTCGGGGCGGCGATCGTCGAGCGTGGCCGGCTGGAGAAGCAGATCGACTTCCTCGCCCGCACGTACCAGGACGCCGTGCAGCACCAGCTCCGCCAGCGCTCCACCGGCAAGGGCGCTGCCCGTCAGAGCAACGCGGAGAAGACGGCGGAGGCGGCGGTGCGGGCGGTGACAGCGGCCGCGCGAGTGGTCGAGGCGGTCCAAGACGCACGAGCAACGCGGGCGCGCACGAACCGCACGCTCAGCGACCCCTCGCGCGGTACTGGACGTGAGGACGGTCTGGAGCGCTGAGCGCTCAGATCACCGCCGTGGGGAGCGTCCGAGATACCGGGTGGGTGAGGACCGAGGTGCTCTCGGCCCTCACCCACCCCACCTGACGCTGCGGTGTCAGGAGCCGATGTACTCGCGGAGCTCTCTGTCCCAAGCGCGCAGGATCGCCCGGGTGTGCTGTGGGGCCGGAAGGCGCCGCACGGAGTGGGCGTGCACCCAGCCCGCGTCGCAGCTGTGGCAGAAGCCGTCGATGACCTCTGCTCCACGGCGCCAGTGCACGCCCTGGTGCCAGTCGCAGCTGGTGCGCACGTTGTAGAAGCCCTGCGAGCACGCGCCGGGACAGCGGGTGCCCTCCTCGTGCGCGCAGTCGAAGAAGCTCTCCTCGGCCAGCAGCTGAGCTTCGGCGTCGTCGAGGGCGTCGCGCTCTTCAGCATCCAGAGGTTCGGTGTAGTCCACGCTCATGCGCTCTCCCGTGTGTCGGTGACCCCTTGGCCATCGGCCAGCATCAAGGCCCACCTGTGCGCTCTGGGCCCGACATCACTCGCACGGACCCGTGAAGCACCCTGCCCCTGGCAGTGCGAACTCCTAGTCTGAACCGGTGATCACCGCGGGTGTCGATCTGGCCACTCAGCCGGCCAAGACGGGTCTGGCGGTCATCGAGTGGCTGCCCGGTCGAGCGCGCCTGGTGCAGCTGCGGCTGGGCGCCACGGACCAGGAGATCGTCGAGGTGGCCCTGACGGCCGACAAGGTCGGCATCGACTGCCCGTTGGGGTGGCCGGACGACTTCATCGACTTCATCACCGCGCACGCGGCTGGCCGTCTCGACCTGAGAGCAGGTGAGAGCGGAGACGAGATGCGCCGGCGGCTGGCGTACCGGCACACCGACCGCGTGCTGCGCCAGGCCGGCTCCTCGCCTTTGAGCGTGGCGGCCGACCGCATCGGGCTGACCGCGATGCGCGTGGCGGTCATCCTGGAGCACCTGGCCGCCGCCGGAGCACCGGTGGACCGCTCCGGTGTCGGTGTGGTCGCCGAGGTGTACCCGGCTGCCTCCTTGAAGCGGTGGGGGCTGCCGCACCGGCAGTACAAGCGGGAGGGCAACCGGCAGGCCCGCGCGGAGCTGGTGGCCGCGCTGCGACGTCAGGTGCCGTGGCTGGACTTCAGCGAGCACGTGCCGTTGTGCGAAAGCTCCGACGACGCTCTGGATGCCGTCCTTGCGGCGCTGACCGCACGGGCCGCGGCCCTGGGGCGCTGCGAGCTGCCACCCGAGCTGGAAGTGCCGCGTGCTCGGCGAGAGGGGTGGATCCTGCTGCCGGACGAGTCTTTGTCGACGCTCGTGGAGGACTAGGTGGCGCATTCAACGACGTGCGTGACGACGTGCTTGGTGACCCGTAGGTACTGCGGGGGGTGCTGGTGAGGGGCGATGAAGCACGGGTCGTCGCGCAGTTCGGCGCGTGGCTGCGCGGTGCCGGCTGGCGGGTCGAGACCGAGGTCGACTTCTGCGATGTGGTGGCCAGCCGGGATGGGCAGGTCCTGTACGCCGAGGCCAAGGGGCGCACCACTGCTCCCGGGTTGGACGTGGACACCCTCTACGGGCAGCTGCTGCGCCGGATGCTCCCGCTGCCCAGCGGAGACGGTGCTAACGCGGGGGACGTGGAGCGGGAGGTCAGGTACGGCGTCGTGGTGCCGCAGGCGGCGCGCTTCCACGCCTTGCGCGTGCCTGAAGCGGTCAGGGGGATGCTGCGCATCGACGTCTACGTCGTCTCGGAGCAGGGCAGCGTGGAAGTCGTCGCGGCCCCTCACCTGTGAGCTGTGCTGCCGCTAGGCGACAGCGAACAGCTAGCTGATGCCCCTCCAGCTCGTGACGCCGACCTTTGCCGGTGCGAGACGTCTGTGCGGACGCAACAGCCGGTACGTCCAAGAGCTAAGCAGGCGTCCTCACCCGAGCGGCCTAGAGACGACTAGACAATCAATTCTTATCAAGTTGAGACTGTCCTCATGAGTCAGATTTCGATCCCCGCACACGCCGTTCGTCCCTTCGCGGACCTGCTCGTCGACGAGAAGGTCCTCGTCGCCGCCTTGGAGCAGGCTGGCTACACGGTCTCTCGTCGCGACAAGCCGGCTCGGTACTGGTCGGCCGACGACGTGGCCGAGTTCCTCCGCACGCCCAAGCCGGCGTACGTCAAGTTCGCCGCGATGGCGCTGGTGCTGGCGCAGAACCCGAACCAGCGCGTGTCGTTCACGGAGGCGGCGGAGCACTGCTCTTGGTCGGCGGCGGAGCTGAGCTCTTCGGTGAAGCACCTGGGGCGCTGGCTGAAGGAGAAGGACCTGCCGCGTCCGTACTACGAGAGCTGGCGCCTTGCCAAGGACGGCGTCGAGCAGCAGAGCGAGAAGATCTACTGGTTCGACCAGGTGCAGGCCAGGCAGTGGCTCGAGGGCGTCGCCGCCGCTTGAGTCGAGGCCGAAGGTCGGCAGGCCGCAGCGCCGGGCTGCCGAGCTGCCGGGCATCGGTTCGGTCTTGTGAGGTGAAGACCTCGGCCTCGTGGGGCTGGAAGCCCCAAGCGCCCTCCACCTGGTTGAGGTGGAGGGCGCTTCGCATGTCAGGCGGCCGTGGTCTTGCGCGGGCGGCCGGGGCCCGCGTTGGCGCTGATGAGACCGATCGCGATGGCGGCCTCCCGCTCGCCGAGCGGCTTGAGGGCCGGGTCGCTGTTCGCCAGGTGCTTGAGCACCTTGTCGATGGCCGGCTCGTAGGTGGAGCGGGTCGCGCCACCGGTGCCGGCGCGCCAGGTGCCGAGCTTGGTGTCGAAGGAGGTCTTGGCCAGCGAGCCCTCGAAGAACTCGTGCACCTTGACGGGCTCGCCGGCGTCGTCCTTGGCGTCGCGCAGGGCTGAGCGGTCCCAGGGCAGCTTGGCCATGCCGTCGATGACCAGGTGCGGGTCCAGGCCCTGGGCTCGACCAGCTGCCACGACGTTGGCGATGACGTGCAGACCCGCTGCCGAGGAGTGCACGTAGCGCCGCTTGAAGTCGGCCACCGTCAGCTTGCCCAGCTTCATCTCCCGCCAGCCGGGGATCACGCCGTAGGCGTAGTCCAGGATGGCGCACAGGTCCTTGCCGATCATCTCGATGGCGGTGTTCTCGTTGACGCCCTCGCGCTGTGCGCGCTCGTTCACGACCTTCTTGACGTTGTTCTCGCGCTGCTCCGGTGTCCGGTCGCGCACGCCCACCCCGGCCATGGAGCATGATGCCGACCGCACGGCCGCGGCCGGGTAGAGGTTCTCGAAGGTGCGCCCCTTCTTCAGCGCCAGCTTCTTCGAGGCGGTGGTCGACAGGTAGCCCACCCGGTCCGAGAGCAGCTGGGAGTGGCTGGTGACGTACAGCCCCAGGCGGTTCTGCAGCGCCTCGCGGTCCATGACGGCGATCAGGTCCGCGCTGATCGGCTTCGTGGAACCCATCCGCACGAAGATCGTGGACAGGATGGTCGGGTCGTCCTCGAGCAGGAAGGTCATCTCGATGGACGTGCGCTCCAGGTACTGGCGCGTCTCGGCTTCCTCGCCCTCGACGGCGTCCTTGACCAGTGGCCACAGGTAGGTGGCCATCTTGATCCGGTGCTGGCCGTCCTCGATGACGGGGTTGGGTGCCGTCTCCCGGATGACCATCCGAGCCATCCAGACGTGCTCGTGCAGTTGGTCGAGCCGGTCGATCTCGCAGTCGTCCTCGCCCATCGCGACCGTGATGTTCCCCAGGTAGGGGCGGTCGCTGGTACGGATGCCCTCTGCGATCTTCTTCCAGTGCGACTCGGTGATGTCGCGGTTGCCGGCCACCGTCTGGTCGTCGATGTCGAAGTCGTAGCGGTTGAGCAGCTTGTTGAAGGTGAGCCGCTCGGCCACGGTGGAGAAGGGCACGGTGGTCGTGAACTTCTTCATCTTGCCGGCCTGGGAGAGCAGGCCGTACGCCTCGAACTTCGTCGGCGCAGCGATCTTGAAGCTCTTCAGGCCGGTCGGCTGGGCGCTGGGGGCAGGGGTGTCCTGAGGCACGGTCTAACCTTTCGGGTGCACGGATGCGGTCTGTGCCGAACGGCCCGGTGAGGGGACTCTGCCAGGAGGACTCACCGGGCCGTTGTCGTCGGCGAACACCACTTTGGTGGCCTGGCGCGTTGTTGTCAACCCGCCATGCGGTAGCTGATTAATCGGCCGGCTTATTTGGCTGAGTGGAGGGCCCAGGCAGCTGGCTACTTGATAGGTAGAGCTTCGGGAGTGCGCTGCCCTGCGGGAAGCTCCTCATCGCAGAGGCCGCCAGGCATCACTGAGATGCAGCGCTCGTGCCTCTGCGGCCACCTCACGGGAGCTCGTCGGGGACGTCGGTGTTGTCAGTGCCGTCGGTGGAAATGGGCACACCGTCAACGTCCCACCGGTCGTAGCACTCGTCGACGTACCGCGTCAGCACGTCGACGACGAAGTCGTGGGCGCCGGCCTTGAAAAGGTCGACGGCCGGGTAGGTGCCGGAGGTGTCCACCAGCGGGTGGGTGGTGTCGACCAGGTGGCGGGCGTTGGTGAAGAAGACGCGGCCGCTGTTCATGCTGCCGGCGTACTCGCTGCTGCTGACCCCCTGCATCGGGGCGAGGTTCAAGTACGGCCGCTTGCTGGGCTCACCGTTGCGGGCCCGGGGAGCCATGAAGGCGCACGAGGTGTCCAGCACGGCCTGCAGCAAGCGCAGGCGTGGGCCGCTGTTGTTGCGGTCGTAGGCCTGCCAGCGGTTGATGACGTCCATCGCCGGCCCATCCAGGCGCTTGAGGTACTGCGGCGGGAGCCCGTGCACGCTGCTGCTGACGGGCTTCACCAGCACGGTTGCGGCGTCCCGGGTGTGCGCAGACTCGGCCTGCAAGGCGGTGAAGGTGCTCACCGCCGAGTGCAGCCACTGCCCGAAGGCGACCGGGTCCTGGCTGCTCGGGTCGGCGGTGACGGCGATGTTGACGTGCAGGTCGAGGTTCGGACTCACGGGGTTCTCCTGGGGTCGGTGGGGCGGTGACTCCAGGATGCCTTAAGTGTTTGTCGATGCCGTCATTTGGCGCACAGCGCCACTCGTTCGGAGCATGGGGTGCAACAGCGGTGATCATGCCTGTTCGCCGCCAAGAGGAACGGTCACCCGAGGAGCTGAGCCTGCTCCTTCGTCCAGCGCCCGCGCCGCCGCTGAAGGTTCGGCTACTCGCAGGCGATGCCGTCGCCGTCGCGGTCCAGATCGCTGCTGTAGCCGGGATCTCCCCGGCGGATCGGGTCGGCGCCGGCAGCGCGCACGGCTGAGCAGTTGGCGTAGTACGTCGCCCCGCCACCGGAGCGAGAGCCGGAGTCGTCGTCGGGTGCAGGTGCCGGAGCGGGCGGTGCGTCGACGTAGACCGTGGGCGCCGGGGCAGTCACCGGCGGCGGTGCCGACGCGGTGCTGGTCTCCGGCGGGGCGGTGATCACCACCGGCTCGGCGGCAGCGGTGGTGGTCACCGTCGGCAGCGGGGAGGCGGCCACGGTGCGGGTGACCGTCGGGGTGGGCGTGTCATCGCCCAGGGCGCCCAGGCCGGCGCCGCAGGCACCGAACAGGAGCAGACAGCCGACGCCGACACCGGTCAGGGTGAGCTTGCGGGTGCGGGTCATCGCGTCACCGTCATCGGGTCACCGTCACAGCAGGCGGGGTGATGGTCTGCGCCGGCGGGGTGATCACCACGGGCGCCGCGGGCACGGTGGTGGTGCTCACGGGCGGCGTCACCGTCACCGTCGCCGCCGGCGAGGGCGTCGCGGTCACCGTGGTGGTCGGGGTGGGACCGGCATCAGGGCTGGTGGCGGCGAAGCCGGCGGTGCAGCCGATCAGGGCCGCGAGCAGCCCCACCGCGATGGTGGCCAGGACGAACCCGGCCCGCCGGGGTCGGGCGGGCGCTTGTGGGTGGGACATGCCGCTCCATCGCGTCTCGATCACGTACTGCTTGACCACGTGCTGTGCTGCTGGCGGTGCTGCTCGTGTTCACCGCAGTCTCACAGCCACACCGTTGCGGTGGGGCAACTTCAGCGAAGTTGCCCCACC
>NZ_JBJLSE010000133.1:0-8351 GCF_050871845.1 Kineococcus arenarius subsp. arenarius | reverse complement strand
GGTGATCAAGGAAGTTGCAACTTCCTTGATCACCGTGGGGATGGGCGGGGTGCGCGCGGGCGAGCACCTGCCTAGCGTGAGGGCGTGACGGACCTCTCCCTGCCCCCCGACAGCACCACGCCCGCCGCCCGGGCCCGCATCAGCCTGTGGGGCGGTGCCCCGTGGGCCGACCCCGGCCGGCGCGAGGAGGCCCGCGAGGCCGCCCGCGAGGTCGAGGCGTTCGGGTACTCCCGCATCTGGCTCTCGGGCGGTTTCGACCCCGGCCTGCACCCGGTGTTCGGCGAGCTGCTGGACGCCACCGAGGAGATCGGGGTGGCCAGCGGCATCGTCAGCGTCTACGCCGCCACGCCCGAGCAGACGCGGGAGGGCTTCGCCGAGCTGGAGCGCCGCCACCCCGGCCGGTTCCTGCTGGGCCTGGGCAACAGCCACGCCGCGATCGTCGAGCGCTCCGGCGAGGACTACTCGAAGCCGTACTCGCGCACCGTCGAGCACCTCGACGCCCTGGACGCGTCCGGCGCGGTGCCGCGCGAGCGCCGGGCGCTGGCCGCGCTGGGCCCGCGGATGCTGCGCCTGGCGCGCGACCGCTCCCTGGGCGCCCACCCGTACTTCACGACCCCCGCGCACACCACGTACGCGCGCGAGGTCCTCGGCGACGGCGTGCTGCTGGCGCCCGAGGTCGCGGTCGTCCTCGAGGAGGACCCGGCGGAGGCGCGCGCGATCGCCCGCCGCTACGCCACCGGGTACCTGGCGCTGCCGAACTACACGAACAACCTGCGCCGCTTCGGCTACGGCGACGAGGACTTCGCCGACGGCGGCAGCGACCGCCTGGTCGACGAGCTGATCCCGTGGGGCGCTACCGCCACGGTGGTGGCGGGCATCGCCCGGCACGTCGACGCGGGGGCCGACGAGGTCGCCGTGCAGGTGCTCACCGCCTCCGGCGACGAGTTCCCGCTGCGGCAGTGGCGGGAGCTGGCGCAGGCGCTCATCGGCTGACCGGCCGGGCCGCCGCCCGCGGTCAGTCGTGGGTGGCGGTCTCGTGGCCGCCGTGCCCGGCGGGTTCCAGCTGGAACGTGGCGTGCTCGACGGCCACGGGGAAGTGCTCGGCCACGCAGGCCTGCAGCTGGTCGAGGATCTCCGGGGCGTGCCCGTCGTGGAAGCAGGTGTCGTCGAGCACGACGTGCGCGGACAGCACCGGCAGCCCGGAGGTGATCTGGCTGGCGTGCAGGTCGTGCACCTCCTGCACGTGCGGCAGCTCCAGCAGGTGCCGGCGCACGTCGTCCAGGTCCAGGCCGGGGGGCACCGCCTCCAGCAGCACACCGGTGGTCTCGCGCAGCAACCTCAGCGTGCGCGGGACGATGAGCAGGCCGATGAGGATGGAGACCACCGCGTCGGCGCGCGTCCACCCGGTGAGGGCGACGACTGCGGCGGCGACGAGGACGGCCACCGAGCCCAGGGCGTCGTTGACGACCTCCAGCACGGCCGCGCGCACGTTGACGTTCCCGGCGCCGCTGCCGCGCAGCAGCAGGGCCAGCGCCGCGAGGTTGCCCAGCAGGCCGAGCGCGCCGAAGACGAGCATCGCGCCGGAGGACACCTGCTGCGGTTCCACCAGCCGCCGCACGCCCTCGACGAGGACGTACGCACCGACCGCGAGCAGCGCCGCGGCCTGCAGCGTCGCCGCGAGCACCTCCGCGCGCCGGTAGCCCCAGGTCCGCCGCGGCGTGGCGGGTCGGGCGGCCAGGCTCGCGGCGATGAGGGCGATGACGAGGCCGGCGACGTCGGTGAGGACGTGCCCGGCGTCGGCGAGCAGGGCCAGGCTGCCGGACACCCACGCGCCGACGGCCTCGGCCACCAGGACCGCGCTGGTGATGGCCAGGGCGCCGGCCAGCCGCCGGCGGTCCTGCCCGGGCCCCCCGTGGCCGTGGCCGTGGCCGTGGCCGTGGCCGTGGCCGTGCGCAGGGCTCACGGCGCCACCCCGCCGGTGCTGCCGCACAGCGGCTCCTCGACGGCGAGCACGATGCCGACGAGGTCGTCGAGGGCGTGGCGCAGCCGCGCGTCGGCCAGCTCGTAGCGGACCCGGCGCCCCTCCGGCTCGGTGACGACCAGCCCGCACCCGCGCAGGCACGCCAGGTGGTTGGACAGGCTCTGCCGGGACACCCCCAGGGCCTGCGCGAGCTCCGCCGGGTAGCCGGGGCCCTCGCGCAGCGCCAGCAGCAGCCGCGCCCGGGTCGGGTCGGACAGCGCGTGGCCGAAGCGGGCCAGGACGTCGCCGGGGGTGCTGATCACCCCCAGAAGGTACACGCTCGGATGTACTGACGTCAGGGGTGGCGGCCCTCGCGCCTCGGCCCCGCTCAGCCCAGCCGGTCCGCCTGCTCGTCCAGCTCCGGCGGGGACAGCGCGGGCCGGCCGCCGAGCCGCTGCACCGTCGAACCGGCGGCGGCCGTGGCCCACCGGGCCGCGCGCTCGACCTCCTCGCCGCGCAGCAGCGCCACCGCCAGCGCGGCGGTGAAGGAGTCCCCGCCCCCGGTGGGGTCCACGACGTCCACGTCGGTGAGCGGGACGAGCTCGCCGCCCCCCTGCCAGGCGACCGCGTTGCCCGCCGAGCCCGCCTCCAGGACGACGAGCCGCGGCCCGCGCGCCACCAGCTCGTGCGCCGCCTCGAGCACCGCGTCCGCCCCGTCGAGCCCACGGCCCAGCAGCAGCTCGGCCTCCCGGGCGTCGGCGCGCAGGACGGTCGCCGTGGAGAGCACCTCCTCCTGCAGCCCGGGCTCCTGCACCGCCCCGTCGACCACGACGAACCTGCCGGCGTCGCGGGCGATCCGCAGGGCCGCCGACACGGCCTCGGCGGGCTGCTGCAGCTGCACCAGGACGGCGGCGGCGCGCCGCAGCAGGCTGGAGGCGGCCTGGACGTCCGCCCCGGTCAGCAGCACCTCGGCGGCCACGTGCTCCAGCAGCCTGCGCTGCCCGCCGGCGACGACGTCGACGAGCAGGGCCGTGGCGGCGCCCTCGCGACGTGCGACCGCCCGGACGTCGAGCCCGTCGCGGCGCGCCTGCGCCAGCACCTCCTCACCGGCGACGTCGTCGCCGACGACCCCCACCACGGCGGCGCTCATGCCCAGCTGCGCGACGGCCACCGCCTGGTTGGCGCCCTTGCCGCCGAGCGACTCCCGGCGCTCGCGCACCGCGGCGGAGGCTCCCGCACCCGGTACGTCGTCCACGGCGAGCACGAGGTCCCGCGCCACCTGCCCCACGACGACCACGACGCCCTCGACGATCCCGGTGGTGGCGCGCTGCGGGGTCACCGCCGCAGCGTCGCAGCGCCCGCCGCCGTCCGCACGCCGTGGCCCGCGCACCCCGCCCGGGGACCCGCTCCGGGCGGACGGGTCAGCCGGTGCCGTCCTCGCGCGGGACCTGCCGGCACAGGCAGAACGGGTGTCCGCTCGGGTCGGCGTACACGCGGAACCCGAGGTGGTCGCGGCCGGCGTCCAGCACGGTGGCCCCCAGGGCCAGGGCGCGCGCCTCCGGTTCGGCGTAGTCGTCGACGTCCAGGTCGAGGTGCAGCTGCTGGTGCACCCCGCCGGCCGGCCACGTGGGGCGTGGCAGCTCCTCGGCCCGCTGGAACCCCAGCGCCGTGCCGCCGTCGCCGCGCACGGTGACCCAGTCGTCGGAGGTGTCGTCGGGGTCCAGCCGCCACCCCAGCAGCTCGGCGTAGAAGGCCGCCAGCCCGCGCGGGTCCGGGGTGTCCAGCACCACCATGCCCAGCCGCACGGGTGGCCGGCCGCCGGCGCCTCCCGGCACCGCGTCCCCGGACACGCTCACTCCCCCTCGGCCAGCACGAACGGGTGCACCTGCGCCGCACCCGCCCGGCGCAGCTCCCGGGCGGCGACGGTCAGCGTCCAGCCCGTGCGGGTGCGGTCGTCGACCAGCAGGACCGTGCGCCCCTCGAGCGCCGCGTCCGCCGGCAGCCGGAACCGGCCGGTGACCTGCGCCAGCCGGTGCGCGGAGTTGACGTCGCTGCGGGTGGGGCCGGCTTCCGGGTGCAGCTCGAACGTCGCGAGCAGGGGCAACCCCGTGTAGCGGGCCAGGCCCTCGGCCAGGTGCGCCACCAGGCGCGGCCGCGACGCCGAGCACATCGCCACGACCCCCTCCAGCCCCAGTCCGCGCGCCCAGTCGTCCAGCACGGCGGCGGCTGCGCGGCGCAGCGGCACCGGCGTCTCCTGGTCCGGCGAGGAGGCGGCGAACAGCTCGCGCACGGCACCGCCCCACCCCAGGTCGGTGGTGCGCGCCACCGCACGCCCCTCGCCGGGTCGTTCCGCGGGGGCGATCTTCCCCGACAGCGGCACGCCGAGGGTGGCCATGCCGCTGGGCCACTGCTTCTTGGGCTCCAGCGGCACGCCGGGCCGGGTCAGGTCCGTGCCGGCCCGCTGGACGGCGGCCTCGTCGACGTCGCGGGGGACGTCGAACCCGCCGCAGTTGTCGCAGCGCCCGCAGGGGGCGGCCTCCAGGTCGTCCAGGGCACGGCGCAGGAACTCCAGCCGGCACCCGTCGGTGGCCTGGTAGTCGAGCATCGCCCGCTGCTCCACCTCGCGCGCCTGCGCGACGCGCTCGTAGCGCTCGGCGTCGTAGCTCCACGGCCGGCCGGTCGACTCCCAGCCGCCCCGCACGCGGCGCACCGCGCCGTCCACGTCGAGGACCTTCAGCATCATCTCCAGGCGGTTGCGGCGCAGCGCCACGCGCGCCTCCAGCGCCTGGGTGGACACGGTCCCGCCGGCCTCGGCGAGCGCGTCCAGCGCCCGGCGCACGTCCTCCTCGCCGGGGAAGCCGATCGAGGCGAAGTACCGCCACACGTCGCGGTCCTCGGCCCCCGGCAGCAGGACCACCTCGGCGCTGTCGATGCCGCGCCCGGCGCGGCCGACCTGCTGGTAGTAGGCGATGGGCGAGGACGGCGCCCCCAGGTGCACGACGAAGCCCAGGTCGGGCTTGTCGAAGCCCATGCCCAGCGCGCTGGTCGCCACGAGCACCTTGATCCGGTCGTGCACGAGGTCGTCCTCGGCCTGCAGCCGCTCCGCCGGGTCGGTCTGCCCGGTGTAGGCGACCGCCTCCACGTCGTGAGCGCGCAGGTGGGCGGCGACGTCGGCGGCCGCGGAGACGGTGAGCACGTAGACGATGCCCGAGCCGGGCAGCTGCGGCAGGTGCTGCACCAGCCACGCCAGGCGGTGCGCGTGGTCGGGCAGGCGCAGCACCGCCAGCCGCAGCGACTCCCGGTCCAGCGACCCGCGCAGGACGAGGACGTCCTCCAGCGTCCGGGTGCCCGTCACCGACAGCTGCTCGGCGACGTCGGCGGTGACGCGCTCGTTGGCGGTGGCCGTGGTCGCCAGGACGGGGATGCCCGCCGGCAGGTCCGCCAGCAGCGTGCGGATGCGCCGGTAGTCGGGCCGGAAGTCGTGGCCCCAGTCCGAGACGCAGTGCGCCTCGTCCACCACGAGCAGCCCGGTGGTGGCGGCCAGCGGCGGGAGGACCTCGTCGCGGAAGCCGGGGTTGTTCAGCCGCTCGGGGGAGACCAGCAGGACGTCCACGGCGCCGGCGCGCACGTCCTCGTAGACGCGGCCCCACTCCTCGCCGTTGGTGGAGTTCACCGTCACGGCCCGCACGCCGGCCCGCTCGGCCGCGGCGATCTGGTTGCGCATCAGGGCCAGCAGCGGGGAGACGATCACGGTCGGCCCCGCCCCGCGGGCCCGCAGCAGCGCGGTGGCCACGAAGTACACCGCCGACTTGCCCCAGCCGGTGCGCTGCACCACCAGCGCGCGGCGGCGGTCGGCGACGAGCGCCTCGATCGCCGTCCACTGGTCCTCGCGCAGCTGCGCGGCGGGGTCGCCGACGAGGCGGCGCAGGACCTCCTCCGCCTCCGCGCGCAGCGCACCCGCGGGTGCGGCGGTGTCGGGGACGGCGTGGGACGGCGCTGGGGCTGGCACGCGCAGGATGCTGTCAGCCCCCTCCGACACGCGGCGGCGAGGGGCCGGGCGGGACCTGCGCCACGCGCCGCGGGGGAGCCTGAGAGGCTGTGGACATGCGCGTCGACCACGTCGGCTACGCCGCCGGTCCCGAAGGCCTGCAGGCCACCGCCCGGCGGTTGGCCTCCCTGCTGGGCGTGCGCGTCGTCGACGGCGGCCCGCACCCGCGCTTCGGCACCCGCAACGTCGTCCTGCCGCTGTCGGAGGGCGTCTACGTCGAGGTGGTCGAGGTCCTGGACCACCCGGTCGCCGAGAAGGCCGTCTTCGGCCAGGCCGTGCGCAGCCGCTCCGAGGCCGGCGGCGGGTGGTTCACCTGGGCCGTCACCGTGGAGGACCTGGCGGCCCACGAGCGGCGTCTCGGCGAGGCGGCGGAGGAGGGCGTTCGGCGCCGTCCCGACGGGGTGGAGCTGCGCTGGCGCCAGATCGGCGCCCCCGGCCTGCGCGAGGACCCCCAGCTGCCGCTGCTCATCGAGTGGGCGGGACCGCGCACGCAGCACCCCTCCGCGATCGCCCTGGCGGGCGGGACGCGCCTGGCGGGTCTGACGATCGCCGGGGACCCCTCCCGCGTGCGCAGCTGGATGGGGCTGCCCGGGAGCTTCGTCCCCGAGGGGGTCGGCTTCACCTGGCTCGACGCGGACTCCGAGGGGCAGCCCGGGCTGCGCGCGGTGACGTTCGAG
This sequence comes from Kineococcus arenarius subsp. arenarius, assembly GCF_050871845.1. Lineage (NCBI taxonomy): Bacteria > Bacillati > Actinomycetota > Actinomycetes > Kineosporiales > Kineosporiaceae > Kineococcus > Kineococcus arenarius. Next base: position 1,666 of record NZ_JBJLSE010000133.1, on the reverse strand, counting down.
ACGTCCCGCGGCGTCGTGCAGGTCTGAACGCGGTGCTCGAGTCGATGTCCGGCTGGGCGCCGTCCCTGACGGCCTCCGCCGTCGCGCTGCTCGTCGTGGACCTGATCGTCCGGCTCACCGCGATCGCCGTCGTGCCGGTCAACCGACGGCCCAGTTCGGCGCTCGCGTGGCTCCTGGCCATCTTCTTCATCCCGTACCTGGGAGTCCTCGCCTTCCTCCTGATCGGCAACCCCAAGCTGCCCCGGGCGCGGCGGCGCAAGCAGCGCGAGATCAACCAGCTCATCCTGGACTCCACGAGCGGCATGGACCTCGTCCGCGCGGAGCACCCGTGGCCGCCGTGGCTGGGGGGCATCGTGGAGCTGAACCGCAACCTGGGCTCCATGCCGCTGGTCGGCGGCAACAGCGCCGAGCTGTTCGGGCAGTACGAGGAGGCCATCCGCGCGATGGCCCGTTCCATCGACACCGCCACCCGCTCCGTGCACGTCGAGTTCTACATCATGACCCTGGACCCGACGAGCGCCCCGTTCTTCGAGGCCCTGCGCCGGGCGGCGCTGCGGGGCGTGCGCGTGCGCGTGCTCCTCGACCACCTCGGGGCCATCCGCTACCCCGGGTACCGCCGGACCACGCGCTTCCTGGAGGACGCGGGCATCGAGTGGCACCCGATGCTGCCGGTGCAGCTGCACAAGCTGAAGTACCAGCGACCGGACCTGCGCAACCACCGCAAGCTCCTGGTCGTGGACGGCGACGTGGCCTGGGTCGGGTCGCAGAACGTCCTGGACCGCAGCTACAACAAGCGGGGCAACATCCGCAGGGGTCTGCAGTGGCAGGACCTCATGGTGCGCCTGGAGGGACCGGTCGTCTCCGGGGTCGATGCGATCTTCACCACGGACTGGTACTCGGAGACCGACGAGCTGCTGGAGACGGAGCGGCCCGTGGTCTCCCCGGAGAAGTCGCCCGGCGCGCTGGAGTGCCAGGTGGTCCCCAGCGGTCCGGGCTTCGAGGGGGAGAACAACCTCAAGCTCTTCAACGCGCTGCTCTACTCGGCGCAGCGGCGCATCTCCATCACGAGCCCCTACTTCGTGCCCGACGAGTCCATGCTCAACGCGATCACCACCGCCGCGGAGCGGGGGGTGGACGTGGAGCTGTTCGTCTCCGAGCACGGGGACCAGGCGTTGGTGCACTACGCGGAGTGCTCCTACTACGAGGACCTGCTGCGCGCCGGCGTGCGCATCCACCGCTACCCGGCGCCGTACGTCCTGCACGCCAAGCACATGACCGTCGACGAGGAGGTCGCGGTGATCGGGTCCTCCAACATGGACATGCGCTCCTTCCTCCTCGACCTGGAGCTGACGCTCATGGTGTGCGGGCGGGACTTCGTGTCCGACCTGCGTCGCGTCGAGGACGGCTACCGGGAACGCTGCACCGAGCTCACGCTGGAGCAGTGGATGGCCCGCGGCCGGCGGCACGTGATCAAGGAGAACCTGGCGCGGCTGACCTCGGCGCTGCAGTGATCACCGGGCCGCCCCGGTCGTGCCACCCGCGATTTGACCGGGTGGTGGGGTGCAGTTAACGTAGTGGACACACCGCGCGGCGGGGAGGAACGGACGGGTCACCGGCCGGTCCCTTGCTGGTGGGTGTCAGGGTGTTGGTCCCCTCTTCCATGATT
>NZ_JBJLSE010000132.1:0-8606 GCF_050871845.1 Kineococcus arenarius subsp. arenarius | reverse complement strand
GATCAAGGAAGTTGCAACTTCCTTGATCACCGCAGGGAGGGGGGAGGGGGTTCAGCCGGTCACTTGCGGCCGGTCTGCCAGCGCATGCCCCAGCCGTACGCCTCGTCCAGGGCCTGCTGACCGCCCTGCACGTAGCGGACCTCGCGCTGCACGGACACCTCGCGCCCGTCGGAGACGATCTGCGCGATCGCGCACATCGGCGAGCGGTCGTCGTGCTCGTCGAGGCGCACCTCGATCTCCGGGCCGCTGGCCGGCTTCAGCGTCACCACGCCGTCGGCGGCGGCCCAGTTCGGCACGCCCTCGTAGATGAACGCGAACACCAGGACCCGCTTCAGGCGGGCCGGGTCGCGCAGGTCCACGTAGAGGTTCTCGCCGCCGCCGCCGGTGCGGTCGTCGCCGTCCAGCCACACCAGCGGCTCACCGGGACCGCGGTCGCGGAAGGCGTTGCCCAGGGCCTGCACGACGCCCTTGGAGCCGTCGGTGAACTCGTACAGGGCGCCCAGGTCGAGGTCGATGCCGCCCGAGGCGCCGGTGGCGGCCTGCTTGAGCTTGGCGAGGAAGCCGCCCCCGCCCGAGGGTGCCTGCGCGGGCCGGGCGTTCCAGGCCAGGTGCACCTTCACGGTGCCGCCGGCCCCGCCGGACTTCGTCAGCGACACCTTCGGCGCCGCCTTCGTCAGCGTCACCTTGCTGAGGGAGACCCCGCCGCCGGCGCCGCCGGAGGGGGCGGGGTCCGGCTCGTTGCGCTTCTTCGAGTATTCGATGGCCACGGCCCGTCAACGAGCCGGGCGCTCCCCGAGTGCCCGCTCAGCCCCAGGGCCCGGCCAGCAGCGCACCCGTCAGCGGCGCCGACGGGTCGGCGGCCAGCGACAGCGGGGAGGCGGGCGCCCCGGCCCGCACGAGCAGGTCCCCCACGGCGGCGATCATGGCGCCGTTGTCGGTGCACAGCCGCACCGGCGGCACCCGCAGCTGCAGGCCCGCCGCCGCGCACCGCTCCTCGGCCAGCGAGCGCACCCGGGTGTTCGCCGCGACCCCGCCGACGAGCAGCAGCGCGTCCACGCCGTGCTCGCGGCAGGCGGCCACCGCCTTGCGGGTCAGGACGTCGGCGACGGCCTCCTGGAAGGAGGCGGCCACGTCGGCCACCGGCACCTCGCCGCCGGCGTCGGTGCGCGCCTCCACCCAGCGCGCCACCGCGGTCTTCAGCCCGGAGAAGGAGAACCCGTAGGCGGGGTCCTGCGGGCGGGACAGGGCGCGCGGGAACGCGATGGCGCGCGGGTCGCCGTCGCGGGCGGCGCGGTCGATCGCGGGCCCGCCGGGGTAGCCCAGGCCCAGCACGCGGGCAACCTTGTCGAACGCCTCCCCCGCGGCGTCGTCGGTGGTGTCGCCCAGGTGCACGACCGGGTCGCGGCCCAGGTCGCCGAGCAGCAGCAGGGAGGTGTGCCCGCCGGAGACGACGAGCGCGACGCACTTCCGCGGCAGCGGCCCGTGCTCGAGGACGTCGACGGCGGCGTGCCCGGCGAGGTGGTGCACCCCGTACAGCGGCTTGCCGATGGCGAAGGCGAGCGCCTTGGCGGAGGCCAGGCCCACCTGCACGGCGGTGGACAGGCCCGGCCCCGCGGTGACGGCGACGGCGTCGACGTCCGCGAGGTCCAGCGAGGCGGCGTCCAGGGCCTGGCGCACGACGGGGACCATCGCCTCCAGGTGGGCGCGGGCGGCGACCTCGGGCACGACGCCGCCGTAGCGGGCGTGCGCGTCCATGCTGGAGGCCAGGGCGTCGCCGAGCAGGACGCCGTCGCTGACCAGGCCGGCGCCGGTCTCGTCGCAGCTGGACTCGATGCCCAGGACGACGGGGCTGGTGCGGCTCACCGGCGCGGCTCGGTGGGCAGCCCGGCCGCGGTGAGGACCTCCACGCGCTCGCCGACGGGCAGGCGGTCCACGTAGACGACGCCCTCCAGGTGGTCGGTCTCGTGCTGCAGGCAGCGGGCCAGCAGCCCGGTGCCGACGATGCGCACCGGCTCGCCGTGCACGTCGACGCCGGTGACCTCCGCGCGGTCCGGGCGGCCCAGCTCGGCGTACTGCCCGGGCACCGACAGGCAGCCCTCGTCGTCGACGTCGAGCTTGCGCCTGCGGCCGGTGGGCAGGTGCAGGACGGGGTTCACGACGTGGGCGACGACGTGCTCGCCGGTCTCGTCGGGGCAGTCGACGACGAAGACGCGGGCGTCCACGCCGATCTGGTTGGCGGCCAGGCCCACCCCCTCGGCCGCGGCCATGGAGGCGAACATGTCGGCGACGAGCTGGGTGAGGCCGTCGTCGAAGGCGGTGACCGCGGTGCAGCGGCGGTGCAGCACGGGCGTGCCGTAGGTGGTGATCGGGTGGGCCGTGCCCGTGCGCCCCTCGAAGACGACCGGCTGCTGCTCCTCCTGCTGGCTCACGAGCGTCGATCGTAGGCGGCGGCGGCGACGCCCTCGCGCGCGCCGGTGACCGCGCCGGTGACCGCGCCGGTGACGACGCCCTGTGCGCCGAAGCGGACGGCGAGGACGGCCACGTCGTCGCCGCCGGCGGGCTCGGCCGCGACCAGCAGCTCGTCCAGGGCGGCGCCCAGGGCGCCGTCGCCCGCTGCGGCGAGGGCGGCGGCCGCGGTGCGCAACCGCTCCACTCCCGCGTCGAGGTCGGAGTCGCGGCGCTCGACGAGGCCGTCGGTGTACAGCAGCAGGGTGCTGCCGGTGGGCAGCGCGGCGCGGTGGTCGGTGCGCGCGCCCGGGCCCTGCACGCCCAGCAGCACGTCGCCCTCGGTGCGCAGGACCTCCACGCGCCCGTCGCGGTGGACCAGCAGCGGCGGGGGGTGCCCGGCGCTGCTCCAGCGCAGGACGCGGCGGCCGGCGGAGCGGTCGGCGGCGCTCTGCTCGACGCGGGCGACGAGGCAGCTGGCGAGGATGGGTTCGCCCCCCAGGGAGGCGACGACGGCCTCCAGCCGCTCCAGCAACCGGCAGGGCACCTCCTCGCGGTCCACGGCCAGGGCGCGCAGCGCGATGCGCAGCTGCCCCATCGCGGCGGCGGCCACCACGTCGTGGCCGGTGACGTCGCCGATGACGAGCAGGGTGCTGCCGCCGGGCAGGACGACGGCGTCGTACCAGTCGCCGCCGACCTGGGCGCCGGCGCGGGCGGGCAGGTAGCGGGCGGCGACGTGCAGGTCGTCGGGCTGGGGCAGCTGCGCGGTGAGCATGGCGCGCTGCAGGGTGCGGGCGACCTCGGCGTGCTCGGCCAGCAGCAGCGCCCGCTGCAGCGCCTGGGTGGCGTAGGAGGCCGACGCCTCCAGCAGGGTCCGGTGCCCCACGGCCAGGCGCCGGCCGCGCGACCACACGAGGGTCAGCAGGCCGACGCCGTGCCCGGCGGCGACGAGGGGGACGGCGGCGAGGTAGCTGACGTCGGCGACCCGCCACCGCTCGGCGAGCTCCGGGTAGCGCGCGCGCAGCGCGTCGCCGTCCTCGAAGCGGGGCCGCTGCTCGCGCAGGGCGGCGGTGCCGGGACCGGGCCCGTCCAGGGGCAGGTCCTCCCAGCGCTCCACGGCCCCGGGGCCCAGCTCCTCCAGGAAGGGGGTGCGCAGCACGCCGCGCTCGCGGTCCACGACGGACAGCCCGGCGTGGGCGGCGCCGAACACGGAGCGGGCGGTGTCCACGACGACGCGGGCGACGTCGGCGACGGTGGTGGTGGCGGTGAGGGCCTCGGACAGGGCGAGCAGGCGGCTGGTGCGCTCGACGGTCTCGCGCAGGGACCGGGTGAGCTCGTCGCGCTCGCGCTCCAGGACCTGCTCGCGGGTGACGTCGCGGTAGGCGCACAGGACGAGGCCGTCCAGGCGCTGCGCGCGGGCGTGGACGTGCAGGTGGGTGCCGGGCACGGGCCCGGTCCACTCGACGGTGCCGGGGTGGGTGCGGGTGCGGCGCAGCTGCCGGTGGAAGTCCGAGCCGACCGCCTGGGGGAAGACCTCGCCGAGCAGCCGTCCGAGCAGCTCGGCCGGGCGGCGCCCGTACACGGCGGCCCCGGCGTCGTTGACGTGCACGACGCGCCAGTCCGCGGCGTCGAGGACCATCACCCCCTCGACGACCTCCTGCAGCGCGCGCAGCAGGACGGCGTCGTCGACCGCGGCGCCACCCGCTGCGGGGGGCCCCGCTGCAGGGGACGCCGCAGGTTCCACGAGCAGAACCTACGGGGCGCGGGGCGGCCCCGCAGCGGTTCGCGCGCTCAGGCGGGGGCGGCGGTGACGGCGAACTCCACGGTGCCGGTGTCCTCGACGGACACGAACCCCAGGTCGGGGGCCTGCACGCCGAGGTCGGACCAGGTCACGGGGACGGCGCCGGTGACGGTGACGGTGTCGGCGGCGGTGCGCTCGACGGTGGCGGGGGCCTGGACGGCCAGTTCCCGCCCGCCGACCTCCAGGGTGCCGGGCAGGGTGACGGCGAGGACGGCGCCGACGTCGAGCCCGCCGAGGGGGACGGGGCCGGTGAGGGTGAAGGTGGCGTCGGGGTCCTCCTCGACCCCCAGGAGCCGGCGGAACTGCCCGTCGCGGTTGCCGGAGTCGGTGGCCACGCTCGCCAGGTCCACGGCGACGGTGGCGTCGGTGAGCTGCCCGCCGGTGACGGTCAGGTCCCCGGTGACCTGCTCGGTGCGTCCGGTGACGGTGACGTCCTGGCCGTTGAGGACCTCGTCGACGCGGTAGCCGGCGGTCCCGCCGGTGACGGTCCAGGCGCCCTCCAGGGCGGGGTCGGTGGCGGCGGCGGTCGGGGTGGTGGCCCCGCCGGCGGCGGGGGTGCTCAGCGGCGCGGCGGCCCGCCCCTCCTGCAGCCGCGCGTAGAGGCGGGGCCCGACGAGCACGGCGAGCAGGCCGAGGACGACGAGGACCGCGAGCAGCACCCACGGCCACCGGCGGCGCCGGGGCGCGGGCGGGCGGGCCGGGTGGGCGGTGGTCGAGGTGCTGCTCACTTCGGTTCCCCTGTCCGTCGGCGGTCCTGCCCCCTCCAACGGGACCGCCGGCGGGCGGGTTCAGCGGCGGGCGCGGCCGGTGGGGGCGCCCGGGGCGAACGGGCCGTGCAGGACCGACCACTGCAGCAGCAGGATCGTCTTGGCGTCGGCGATGCCCCCGTCGCGCACCGCGGCGAGCGCCTCGTCGACGTCGAGCTCGAGCACCTCGATGTCCTCGCCCTCCTCGGCCAGCCCGCCGCCGGGGCCGGTGCGCGAGGCCGGCGTGTACGGCGCGGCGTAGCAGTGCAGGCGCTCGGTGACGGAGCCGGGGCTGGTCCACGGCGAGAACACGTGCTCGAGCTCGCCGACCTCGACGCCGAGCTCCTCGGCGGCCTCGCGGCGGATCGCGGTGGCGGGGTCGTCGCCCTCCACGAGGCCGGCGGCGGTCTCGACGAGCAGGCCGTCGGGGTGGCCGTTGACGTAGGCGGGGTAGCGGAACTGGCGGGTGAGCAGGACGGTGCGGCGCTCGACGTCGTGCAGCAGGACGGTGGCGCCGTCGCCGCGGTCGTACGTCTCGCGCTGCTGCACGCTCCAGCGGCCGTCGCGGTGGCGGTAGTCGAGGGTGGTGCGGCGCAGCACGTGCCAGGCGGCGGCGAGGACCTCCACGTCGCGCACGACGACACCGGGGTTGCCGGTGAGGTCGCGCCCGGCGCGGTCCAGGCCGGTGCGGCCGCGCGCGTCGGGCACGTCGACGCCGGGGCGGTGGGGGTCGGGCGGGGGTGTGGGACCGGTCACGTGGGGCACACTACGCAGGAACGTGGAACAACGTGGACGATTGCGGAGGTGCGGGGTGCTGGCTGCGCAGCGGCGGGACGAGCTGCTGGGACGGCTGCGCACCCGCGGGCGCGTGGTCGCCAAGGAGGTGGCCGCCGAGCTCGGCACCACCGAGGACACGATCCGCCGCGACCTGCGCGAGCTGGCCGCCGCCGGGCTGTGCCAGCGCGTCTACGGAGGCGCCCTACCCGCCTCCCCCGCCGTCGCGGACCTCGGCGCGCGCGCGGGCCTGTCCACCACCGGCAAGGGGGCCGTGGCCGCGGCCGCGGTGCGCCTGCTGCCGGCCGGGGGCACCGTCCTGCTCGACGGCGGCAGCACCGCGCTGGCCGTGGCGCGCGCGCTGCCGCCGGCGCTGGAGGTCACCGTCGTCACCCACAGCCCCGTGGTGGCCGCCGCGCTCGTGACGCACCCGCGCGCGGAGGTCCTCGTCCTGGGCGGGCGGCTGTTCAAGCACTCCGGCGTCACCTGCGGGGCCGCCACCGTCGAGGCGGCCGCCCGCGTCCACGCCGACGTGTTCCTCCTCGGCGTCACCGGCGTGCACCCCGACGCGGGCCTGACGACCGGCGACGCCGAGGAGGCGGCCCTCAAGCGCGCCCTGGCGGCCCGCGCCGCCGAGACGTACGTGCTCGCCAGCTCCGAGAAGGTCGGCACCGCCTCCGCCCACGTCGTGCTGCCGCTGGCCGAGGTCGCCGGCGTCGTCACCGACGCCCCGCCGCACGACCCGGTCGTGCGGGCGCTGGGCGCCGCCGGCCACCGCGTGCTGCACGCCTGAGCCCTGCGGCACCCGCCGGGCGTCGGGTGGCCCGGGCAACCGATCCCTAACATGGCGGAGTGGACGGAGATGCGGCACCGGGGCCCCGCTGGCTGGACGCGGACGAGCGCCGCGCGTGGCTGAAGCTGACGGCGGTGTGCACGCTGCTGCCCGCCGCGCTGGACTCGCAGCTGCAGCACGACGCCGACCTCACCCACACCGGCTACCTGGTGCTGGCGATGCTCTCGGAGTCCGCCGAGCGGCGGTTGCGGATGAGCGAGGTCGCCGCGCGCACGAACTCCTCCGCGCCCCGCGTCTCGCACGTGGTGCGCAAGCTGGAGGAGCGCGGCTGGGTGCGCCGCGAGGCCGACCCCGCCGACGGCCGCGGGCAGTTCGCCGTCCTGACCGACGCCGGGTGGGACAAGATCGTCGCCACGGCGCCCGGTCACGTGGAGGCCGTGCGGCGGATGGTGTTCGACGTGCTGGAGCGCGAGGACGTCGCCGCGCTGGAGGAGCTGAGCGGCAAGCTGCTGACCCGCCTGGACCCGGGCTCGCGGTTCACCGCCTCGGCGGGCTGAGCGCCGCCCTGCGCCCCGGGCGGGGCGTGCGTAGGGTTCGGCGGGTGCAGACGAGGACGCTGGGCAGGACCGGCCGTCAGGTCGGTGTCGTGGGGCTGGGCTGCTGGCAGCTCGGCGGGGACTGGGGATCGGTCGGGGAGGACGACGCGCTGGCCACGCTGGCCGCGGCCGTCGACGCCGGGGTGACGTTCCTGGACACCGCCGACGTGTACGGCGACGGGCGCAGCGAGCGCCTGGTGGGGCGGTACCTGCGCGAGAGCGGCGCGAGCGGGGTCACCGTGGCCACGAAGATGGGCCGCCGCGCCGACCCGCACGTGGCGGAGGCGTACTCGCTGGAGAACTTCCGCGCCTGGAACGACCGCAGCCGCGAGAACCTCGGCGTGCAGACCCTGGACCTGGTGCAGCTGCACTGCCCGCCGCCGGAGGTGTACGCCACCGACGCGGTGTTCGACGCGCTGGACACCCTCGTGGCCGAGGGCCGCACCGCCGCGTACGGGGTGTCGGTGGAGACCGTCGCCGAGGGCCTGGCCGCGGTGGCCCGCCCGAACGTGGCGAGCGTGCAGATCATCCTGAACCCGTTGCGGCTCAAGCCGGTCACCGAGTTCCTGCCGGCTGCGGCCGAGGCCGGGGTCGGCGTGGTCGTGCGGGTTCCGCTGGCGTCGGGGCTGCTGTCGGGCAAGTACGACGAGAACACGACGTTCTCCGCCGACGACCACCGCACCTACAACCGCGACGGTTCCGCGTTCGACGTGGGCGAGACGTTCGCGGGGGTCCCGTTCGAGGTGGGCGTGCAGGCCGCGCGGCGGCTGTCGGAGGTGTTCGGCGACGTGCCGCTGGCGGGTTCCACGCTGCGCTGGATCGTCGAGCAGCCGGGCGTGAGCGTCGTCATCCCCGGCGCCCGCAACGGCGAGCAGGCCCGCCGCAACGCCGCCGCCGCGGACCTGCCGGCGCCGACGGGCGAGCAGCAGCGCGCGGTGCGCGAGGTGTACGACGAGCTCGTCGCGGAGCACGTGCACTCGCGCTGGTGAGGCGCCGGCGCCCCGCGCCTCAGCGCGCGGGGCGCCGCCGCGGCCCGCGCGCGACGAGCGCGGCGAGCAGCACCCGCGAGGGGTGCACGCGCAGGTGACCGCGCGCCAGCGCGAGCAGCACGACGGCCCCGGCGGTGGCGGCGAGCGCCCCGAGCGCGGCTCCCAGCGCCACCCCGGCCGGGGCGAGCAGCAGCGGCGCGGCGTGCAGGGCGTGCAGCGGGCCGTCGACCCGGTGCAGGACGGCGAGGGCCCACGCGGTCGCGACCGCGACGGCGCTCAGGCCGCCGCCGAGCCAGGCGCCGCGCAGCAGCGCACGCAGGAGGAGGGTTCGGCGTTCCACCCCTCGTGGGTAGCACCGCCGCCGCACCGCCCGCACCCCGGGCGCACGCACCTCACCCTCCCGGCCCACCCCCAGCCCGCTCCCCCGCGGTGATCTTGCACGGGTGAACCCTCAACCGTGCA
>NZ_JBJLSE010000131.1:0-8609 GCF_050871845.1 Kineococcus arenarius subsp. arenarius | reverse complement strand
CTGCCGGGGACGTCCCCGGCAGCACCGCCGCAGCGGTTCACCAGCTCAGGCCCGCGGTCTCCGCGCGCCGCTCGGCCGGCACCGTGCGCAGCACGCCCGTCGCCTCGGCCAGCGGCACCTGGACGACCTCCACCCCGCGCAGCGCCGCCATCGTGCCGAGGTCCCCCGTCGCCAGGGCCGTGACCGCCGAGAGCCCGAAGCGGGTCGCCAGGACCCGGTCGGCGGCCGAGGGGGTGCCGCCGCGCAGCAGGTGCCCCAGCACCGTCAGGCGCATCGACACCCCCGGCAGGCGCTCCGTCAGGGCGCGCTGCAGCTGCTCACCCGCGCCGCCGAGCTGCACGTGCCCGAACGCGTCGCGCTCGGCGGTGCGCAGCGCCTGCTCCCCCAGCACCTGCGCGCCCTCGGAGAGCACCACCAGCGGCGCCTCGCCGCGCCCGATCACCTCGCGCAGCGTCGCGGCGACCGCGTCCAGGTCCACCGGGTCCTCCGGCAGGAGGGTGACGTGCGCCCCCGCCGCGGTGCCGGTGTGCAGCGCGATCCACCCCGCGTGCCTGCCCATGACCTCCACGAGCATGACCCGGTGGTGCGAGGCGCCGGTGGTGACCAGCCGGTCGCACGCCTCCACGGCGGTCTGCACGGCGGTGTCGAAGCCGAAGGTGGCGTCGGTCGCCGACAGGTCGTCGTCGATGGTCTTGGGGGCGCCCACCACCGGCACGCCCGCCTCGTGCAGCGCCGTGGCCACCCCCAGGGTGTCCTCCCCGCCGATCGCCAGCAGGGCGTCCACGCCCAGGCGGGCCATCGACGCGCGCACCCGCTGCACGCCTTGCTCGACACCGCCGGCCAGCGGGTTGGTGCGGCTGGAGCCCAGGACCGTGCCGCCGCGCGCCAGCAGGGGTCGCACGTCGGCCTCGCCCAGCGGCACCGCGTCGCCGTCCAGGACGCCGCGCCAGCCGTCGCGGAAGCCCAGGAAGCGCATCCCGTGGCGCTGGGTGCCGGCCAGGACGGCCGCGCGCAGGACGGCGTTGAGGCCGGGGCAGTCCCCGCCACCGGTCAGCAGGCCCACGCACCACCCCGCCCCGGGCTCCCCCGTGCCGCTGCCCCCGGTGCCGCTGCCCCCGGTACTGCCGCCCCCGGTGCCGCCCGTCGTGCTGGTCATGGCGCCTCCCCCGTCCGCCGGCCGCGGTGCCGGACGTGCCGATGTGACGTGGGCCACTGTGTCACCGCGCGGCGCCCGCCGCGCTCACCCGCGCCGCACCGGCACCGTTCAGGCGGTCGGTCCCCCAGGCGCGCCGCGACCGCCGGGCCCGGCGGCGCCCGGGCCCCGGCCGGCGGGCGGCGCACCCCCGTGGCGCGGGGCGTACTCGTCGACGTACTCCTGCCGCGACAGGCGCTGGATGGCGGCCATCACCTCGTCGGTGACCGAGCGCACGACGAACTGGTCGTCCGCGCGCCCGGCGAAGCGCGACAGGTCCATCGGCTCCCCGATGACGATCCCCACCCGGCGCACCCGCGGCAGCGCCCGCCCGCGGGGCATGAGCTCGCCGGTGCCGACCATGGCCACCGGCAGCACCGGCGCGCCCGAGCGCAGGGCGATGCGCGCCACCCCCGTGCGTCCCCGGTGCAGCCGCCCGTCCGGGGAGCGGGTCCCCTCCGGGTAGATGCCGAACAGCTCCCCGCGGCGCAGCACCTCGACCGCCCCGTCGATGGCGGCGCTGGAGGCCGGCCCGCCGCTGCGGTCCACCGGCAGCTGACCGACCCCGCGCAGCAGCCCGCCGAACAACCGGCCGCGCACGCCGGCACCGGTGAACATCTCGGCCTTGGCGATGAACGTGATCCTGCGGGGCAGCACCGTCGGCAGCAGGACGGCGTCGGCGAGCGAGAGGTGGTTGCTGGCCAGGATCGCCGGGCCGGTGGCGGGCACGTTCTCCAGCCCGCGCACCCACGGGCGCAGCACCGGGGTCAGCACCGGCTCGGCCACCAGCCGCTTGATGACCCAGTAGAGCACCGGTCGCCTCCTCGCCCCCGGCCGGCGCGCGCGGCCGGCGCTTCCGCAGCCGCGACCCTAGGGCACCGCGGCCCGGCACCGTCGGCCCGCCGCGCGCCGCGGGGGCGCGCCGACGCGAACGCCTCGACCGCACGCGGCGCTCGTGACACGATGAGCTGTGCCCGCTGACCCGGACGACGCAGCCGGCCGCCTCGACGTCGACGCGGCCTTCGCCGAGATCGTCGCGCGCTGGGAGGACGAGGGCCCCGGCGACCGCAGCCCCGAGCCCGGCGCGCCCGGGCAGGACGACGCCGCCGGCACCGGTGCAGCACCCGACGACGAGGCGAGCGGGGCCCGCGACGAGACCGGTCGCGAGCAGTCCGCCGCGCCCGGGACCGGCCCGGCGGTGCCGTCGCGGCCCGAGGGCCGCACCGTGCGCCCGGCGCGGCCGCTGCCCCCGGCTCCCCGCGAGGACGTCCCGGCCGCCGCGCCGCGGCGCGGCGGCGAGCCGGAGGAGCTGCGGGACCTGGACGCCGGGGAGCGCTTCGTGCCCGCCGACCCCGCCCCGCTGCCCCGGGACCTGGTCGGCTGGGCCGCCTGGGCCGCGGTCGTCGGCGCTCCGCTGTTCCTGCTCGTGGTGGCGCTGACCCAGCGCGCCGCGCCCACCCTGGTGACCGTCGCGACGGCCGTGGTGTTCGTGGCCGGCTTCGCCACGCTCGTCGTGCGCCTGCCCCGCTCGCGCGACGAGGACGACGACGACGGCGCGGTGGTCTGAGCCCACCCGCCCGCGCCGCCGCACGCCCCGTCGCGGCAGCGCTCAGGCGCCCCCGGCCACCGGCACGAGCAGGTCCGCCACCACGGCGAGGTGGTCGGTCGCGGTCGCGGCGCCCGGGACGTCCGGCGTCCCCACCGCGGCGACGGCGAGGCGGGCGTCGGCCAGCACGGCGTCGAGGCGGCGCCGCGGTGCACGCGCCGGGAACGTGGCGAACGGGCCGCCGGCGAGCTCCGCCGCGTCGTGCAGCCGGCTCGTCAGCACGGCCCGGGCGAGCCCGCCGGGCTCCTCGTTGAGGTCACCGGCCAGGACGAGGGGGGCACCGCTGCACACCGCGCCGGCGGGGCGCAGCAGCCGCAGGGCGTGGTCCACCCGCTCGTCGGCGTCCAGGCCCAGGTGGACGCTGCGCACCAGCACCGGCACCGACCAGCCCGCCCCGGCCGGCACCCGCACGAGCGCCTCCGCCGTCCCGCGCCGGCGGACCGGGCGCCGCGCGCGCAGCCTCGGGGTGGGCAGCGCCCGCACCGCCGCCGCCCGCACGTCCACCCGCGCCGCCGCCAGGACCGCGGCGCCGGCTCCCGCCCGCCCCGCGGCCACCACCTGCAGGCCCGTGTCGGTGGCCAGGTCGCCCAGCCGGTGCACGGCCAGCGGGTGCGTGGGCACCTCCTGCAGGCACAGCACGTCCGCGGCCGCCGCGCGCAGCACCTCCCGCAGCGCCCGGCCGTCGTCCAGCAGCTCGCGCACGTTGCAGGTGGCCACCCGCAACCGCGCCCGGCCGGTGCCGTCCCCGGCCGGTGCGCCGGGCACCTCAGCCCCAGCCGCGCGAGAGGTCCGCAGCGCCCACCAGACCGGCCGCCGGTCCCAGCCGGGCCCGCACCACCCGCAGCTCGGGCCGGAAGCCGCGCCCGGTCAGGGTGCGCCGGTACGCCTCCCGGCACGGGCCCAGCAGCAGCTCGTCCGCGTCGGAGACGCCGCCGCCGATGACGACCGTGCCCGGGTCCAGGGCCGCGGCGAGGTTGGCGACGCCGACGCCCAGCCAGCGCCCGACCTCCTCGAACAGCTCCACCGCCGCCGGGTCGCCCGCGCGCGCCGCGTCCGTCACCAGCGGGCCGGTGATCGCCTCCGGGTCGCCGTCGGCCAGCTCCAGCAGGGCGTGCGCCACCGGCGAGGCGGACCGGGCCAGCTCGCGCGCCTCGCGCACCAGCGCGTTGCCGGAGGCGTACTGCTCCCAACAGCCGCGGTTGCCGCACTCGCAGCGGTGCCCGCCGGGCACGACCACCATGTGCCCGAACTCCCCCGCCAGCCCGTAGCGCCCGCGCACCACGCGCCCCTGGGTGACGATGCCGCCGCCGATGCCGGTGCCCATCGTCACGCACAGCAGGCGGCTCTCACCGCGCCCGGCGCCGAAGCGGTACTCCGCCCAGGCCGCCGCGTTGGCGTCGTTCTCCACCACGGTGCGGCGCCCCACGCGCCGGCCCAGACGCGCGCGCACCCGGCGCTCCACCGCCTCGCGCAGCGGCTCGTTGCGCCACGCCAGGTGGGGGGCGAACAGGACGTTCGCGCGCTCGGCGTCGACGAACCCGGCCGCGCCGATGCCCACGGAGACGATGTCGTGGGCGCCGGCGAGCTCCTCGACGACCTCGGCGATGGTGTCCTCGACGGCGCGCGGGCTGCGGGTGGGGGTCTCGCGGCGCACCTGCGCCACGACGCGGCCCTCGCCGTCCACGACGCCCGCCAGGACCTTCGTGCCGCCGATGTCGATGCCGACGGCGGGGCCGTCGCCGATGAGGGCCCGGCGCGTCTGCTGGCGCAGCCGCTGCTGGATCGCCGCTCGGCGCGGGTCCGGCGGTCGGCGGCGCCGGGGCTGGCTCGGGCGGGGTGCGGCCATCTCGCGTCCTGTCGTCACGCCGTGCGCGGGCGGGGGCGGGCTCAGTCGATCCGGGCGAGGTCCGCGGCGCCGACGATGCCGGCGGCGTTGCCGCGGCGCGCGGTGCGCAGCGGCGGCGGGCGGCGGTGCGTGCGGCCGGACAGGTTCTCGGCGAGGCTGGCGCGGGCCGGGGCCAGGAGCAGCTCACCGGCGGCGGAGACGCCGCCGCCGACGACGACGACCTCGGGGTCCAGCACGGCCACGAAGCTGGCGACGGCCTCGCCCAGCCAGCGCCCCACCTCGGCCAGCAACCGCGCCGAGGCGGGGTCGCCCGCCTGGGCCAGCCGCGTGACGGTGGGACCGTCGACGGCGTCGGGGTCACCGCCGGCGGCCCGCAGCAGCTCGGCGGCGGCCGGGTCCCCCGAGCGCAGCAGGTCCCGCGCCTCGCGCACCAGCGCGTTGCCGGAGACGTACTGCTCCCAGCACCCGAGGTTCCCGCAGCCGCAGGCCCGCCCCCCGGGCACCGCGCGCACGTGACCCAGCTCGGCCGCGGCACCGTTGGCCCCGCGCTGCAGGACGCCGCCGGAGACGATGCCGCCCCCCAGGCCGGTGCCCACCGTCAGCATCAGCAGGTCGTCGACAGGGCGGCCGTGCTCGTCCAGCCCGCCGCCGAAGCGGTACTCGGCCCACGCGGCGGCGTTGGCGTCGTTCTCCACGACGACCCGGCGGCCCAGCCGGGGTTCCAGCCGGCTGCGCAGCGGCTCGTCGCGCCAGGCCAGGTTGGGGGCGAAGACGACCGAGGAGCGTGCCGCGTCGACGAAACCGGCCGCGGCGACGCCGACGGGACCGAACTCGTGGGTGGTGGCCAGCTCGGCGATGGCGTCGGCGACCGCCTCGGTGATGGCGTCCGGGTGGGAGGCGGGGGTCTCCCTGCGGGTCTGGGCGAGGATCTCCCCCCGGTGGTCGACCACACCGGCCCCGATCTTGGTGCCGCCGATGTCCACGCCGACGGCGTTGCCGGGGACCTCCCCGACCGTGCCCGGAGCGCTGCTCGTCCTCGTGCGCTGATCCGCCATGCCCGTCCGGAACCCCCTGCGACGCGTGCCCCGGCAGGGGCGGTCGCGCGATCGGCGACCGCCAGGAGGTTAGAGCATCGCCGCCGCGACCTCAGCGCAGGCCGGTGAGGGGGCCGGCGCGGGGCCCGCCGGGCGGTCAGCCGGCGAGGGCCCCCAGCACCGTCATGGCGAGCAGCAGCAGCAGGGTCAGCGCCAGGCCGCCGCCGGCCGCCACGGCGACCTTGGCCCGGGGGGAGCCCAGGCCGCGCACCGGCGCGCCGGCGGACTCCGCCAGGGCCCGCAGCATGCGCTCGACCTCCTCCTGGCCCGGCAGCGCGGTCCCCCCGGCCGGCGCGGTGGCCGCCACCGTCGCAGGCTCCCCGGCCGGCTCCTCGACCAGCGCGGGAGGCGCGGCGGCAGGCGCGAGGGAGGCGTGGCACAGCGAGCACCACTGCTGCCCGGCGCGCACCCGTGCCGCGCAGGACGGGCAGCGCTGCGGCGGGACGACGGGCGCGGCCGCGGCGCCCGGCGCGGGGGCCGCGGGCAGGCGGCTCACCGGCGGGCCCACGTCCACCGCCCCGAAGGCCGCGCTGGTGCGGGTGCCGGCGCGCGGGTCGCGGCGCGCAGCGCCACCGGGTCCGTCCAGCACCTCGTCCACCGCTCCTCCTCGCCCGGGCCGGCTCGTCCGGCCCCGTCCCGGCACCATCGGCCACCGCGGGCGCCACCTGAAGCCGGCGCACCCGCGGGTAGGGTCGGGGCGCCGCCGCAGCGCGCGGGCGGCCCGGACGCGACCGACGACGGCGTCGTCCCCGGAGCACACCGAGGAGGACACCCCGTGCGGAGCAGCTGCGAGCCCCCGCTCGTCCCGCCCGCGACCACCGGGAACCTCACCGACTGCGTCGTGGACACGGCGCGCGAGGTCCCCGGGCACGTCAGCGTCAGCCGCAAGCAGGACGACGGCGGGTGGCGGGACGTGAGCGCCGCGGAGCTGCTCGCCGACGTCGCGGCGGTGGCGAAGGGGCTGATCGCCGCCGGCGTGCAGCCCGGAGACCGCGTCGCCCTGATGGCCCGCACCAGCTACGAGTGGACCCTGGTGGACGTGGCCGTCTGGTTCGCCGGCGCGGTGACGGTGCCGGTCTACGAGACGTCCTCGACCGAGCAGGTGCGCTGGATCCTGTCCGACTCCGGCGCGGTGGCCTGCTTCGCGGAGACGCCGGAGAACGCCGCGCGCGTCGCGGCGGTGCGCGAGGGGCTGCCGCAGCTGCGCGACGTGTGGACGCTGGCGTCCGGGGCGCTGGAGGAGCTGCGGACCGCGGGGCGCGACACGGGCGAGGACGAGCTGGAGCAGCGGCGCGCCCTCGCGGGCCCCTCGGACCCGGCGACCGTCATCTACACCTCCGGCACGACCGGGCGCCCCAAGGGCTGCGTGCTCACCCACGGCAACTTCCTGGACCTGGCGCGCAACGCCCGCGCCGCCATCCCCGAGGTCCTGCAGCGGCCGGACGCCGCGACGCTGCTGTTCATCCCCCTGGCGCACGTGTTCGCCCGGTTCATCCAGGTGCTGTGCCTGGTGTGCCGCATCCGGGTCGGCCACACCCCCGACGCGAAGGACCTGCTGCCCGACCTGGCCGGCTTCCGCCCCACCTTCGTGCTCGCGGTGCCGCGGGTCTTCCAGAAGGTCTACAACGGCGCCGAGCAGCGCGCCGCGGCCGGCGGGCGGCTCAAGGCGGCGATCTTCGAGCGGGCCTCGGCCACGGCCGTGGCGTACTCCCGCGCCCTGGACACCGGGGGCCCCTCCCTGCCGCTGCGCGCGCGGCACGCCCTGTTCGACCGGCTGGTCTACGCCAGGCTGCGCGACCTGCTGGGCGGCAACGTCGCGCACGCCGTCTCCGGCGGCGCCCCGATGGGCGAGCACCTGACGCACTTCTTCCGCGGTGCGGGCCTGGTGGTGCTGGAGGGCTACGGCCTGACGGAGACCACCGCACCGCTGTGCGTGAACCGCCCCTCCAGCACCCGCGTGGGCACGGTGGGCCTGCCGCTGCCGGGCACCGACGTCGCCGTCGCCGAGGACGGGGAGCTGCTGTGCCGGGGCGTGGGCGTCTTCGGGCAGTACCGCGGGCTGGAGCGGGAGACGGCGGAGGCGTTCGCGGACGGCTGGTTCCGCACCGGCGACCTCGGTGAGGTCCTGGAGTCCGGTCACGTGCGCATCACCGGCCGCAAGAAGGAGATCATCGTCACGGCCAACGGCAAGAACGTCGTGCCCGCCACCCTGGAGGACCGGCTGCGCGCGCACCCGCTGGTCTCCCAGGCCGTCGTCGTGGGCGACGGGCGGCACTACGTGGGCTGCCTGGTCACCCTGGACGAAGAGGCGCTGCCGTCCTGGGGCGCCAACCACGGCCGGCCCGGGCTGGACCTCGCGCGCGCCCGCACCGACGAGGTCGTGCTGCGCGCGCTGCAGGAGGCCGTGGACCGCGCCAACGAGGCGGTCAGCCGGGCGGAGTCGATCCGCCGCTTCCGCGTCCTGGCCGAGGACTTCACGATCGAGAACGGCTACCTCACGCCCTCGCAGAAGGTGAAGCGCTCCGAGGTGCTGCGCGACTTCGCCGGCGAGGTCGACGCCCTGTACGGCGAGTGAGGCCGGCGGGGGTGCCCCGGTGACGCGCCGGGAGGTCGCCGCGCTGGGGGTGTGGTGGGCGCTGACGGCGCTGGCCACGCACAGCGTGGTGCGCTACCGCTGGTGGATCGTGGCGGGCTACCTGCTGGTCGCGGCGGCGCTGCTGGTGCTGGCGGCGACGGCCCGCGACGACCGCGGCGGGGGGGGGGGGGGGGGGGGGGGGGGGGGGGGGGGGGGGGGGGGGGGGGGGGGGGGGGGGGGGGGGGGGGGGGGGGGGGGGGGGGGCGGGGTGGCGCGGGGGGGGCGGGGGTCTGAGA
>NZ_JBJLSE010000130.1:0-8619 GCF_050871845.1 Kineococcus arenarius subsp. arenarius | reverse complement strand
CCCCGGTCCCCGCGGGGACCGGGGCCGGTGTGGCGCCGGGTGGGGCCGCGGGGACCGGGATCAGCCCAGCTCGGCGGTGCTGGGGCGCTTGCCCGCCCGCACCGGCACGAACGCGATCACCAGGCCGGCGAACGCCAGCAGCAGGTGCAGCGCGCTCGTCGGCCAGTTCGCGTTCAGGGCGTTGTCGTCGGCGTTGTTGGAGTACGCGAACAGCGCCGCCCCCACCGCCACCAGGAGGATCCCGTACCACCGTGCGCGCCGCGCACCGGTGCGGGCCAGGACGCCGAGGGCGCCCAGCACCAGGTGCAGCACGTTCGACAGCGGGTTCACGGCGAAGCCGATCACCTGCTGCTCGTGGGTGCCCTCCGTCCACCCGCTGAACCCGGTCACGAAGAACCCCGCGACGCCCAGCACGATCAGCAGGACACCGACCAGGAGAGACAGGTGCTGCCCCGCGGTGGTGCGGGGCCGCTCCACCGACACCTTCCCCGCCATGTTCAAGCTCATGGGGGACAGGTGCCCCGAGCGGGCCCCGCTGAAACCGCCGGCCCGCTCAGCCGCGCCGGGCGGCCGGCAGCTCGACGGTGAACACCGACCCGCCGCCGGGGCGCGGGGAGTGGCGCACGTCCCCGCCGTTGGCCAGCAGCAGCTCGCGCACGATGTACAGCCCCAGCCCGGTGCCGCGCACCGTCCCGGCGGTGGCGTCGGCGCGGGCCAGCCGCTGGAACAGCCGTCCGCGGAACTCCTCCGGCACGCCGCGGCCGGCGTCCTCGACGTGCACGAGGACCCGGTCCCCGGCCGCCTCGGCGCGCAGCGCGGTGGCACCCCCGCCGTACTTCACCGCGTTGGACAGCAGGTTGACCAGGACCTGCTCCAGGTGGCCCGGCTGCACGGACGCCGCCAGCTCCGGCGGGCAGTGCACGGCCGGGGCCGCCCCCGGCACGCTGGCCAGGGCCGCGTCGGCGACGGCGCGCACGCTCACCGCTTCCGGGGTGGCGCTCAGCTGCCCGGCGTCCACGCTGACCATCGCCAGCACCTCGCGTAGGATGGTGTCCAGGCGCTGCGCGCCGCGGTGCACGGCCTCGGCGCTGCGGCGCCGGTCGGCCTCCTCCAGCTGGTCCCAGCACTGCGCGGCCAGCTCCGAGTACCCCTGGATCGAGGCGAGCGGGTTGGCGATCTCGTGCCCGAGCATGCCGATGAGGTCCAGCTTGAGCTGGTTGGCGGCCTCCAGCTCCCGGTTGCGCTCGGCCAGCTGCGCCTGCTCGACCAGCCGCTGCGTCACGTCCTCCACCTGCGCCACCAGGTACAGCGGGGCGCCGTGCTCGTCGCGGACCACGGCGCTGCGCTGGCGCACCCACAAGGTGCGCCCGTCGGCGTGCACGAAGCGCGTCTCGGTGGTCGCGGTGTCCAGCTCGCCGGCGACCAGGCGGGCGGTGAGCGCGCAGCCGTCGGCCGCGTCCCAGGGGTGCTGCAGGTCGCGCAGCCCCATGCCCGACAGCCGCTGCGGGGAGTAACCGGTGATCTCGGCCATGGCCGCGTTGGCCTGCAGGAAGTCGCCCGCGTCGGCCGCGTCCAGGCTGGTCAGCACCATGCCCAGCGGAGAGCCGTCGAACATCATGCGGAAGCGCTGCTCGCTCATCTCCAGCGCCTCCAGCGCGGCGGTGCACTCGGCCAGCAGGGTGGCGTTGCGGGCCGCGTCGTCGGCGTGGCGCAACCCGGCGGCCAGGCTGCCGGCGAGCAGCTGCAGCAGCTGGGCGTCCTCCGCGGTGAAGGCGCCGGCGCTGCCGCTGGAGACCTTCAGCACACCCACCGTCCGGTTGCCGCTGACCAGCGGGGCGGTGCACGTGGAGCGCACCCCGATGCGCTCGCACGCCTCGGCGTCCACCCGGGGGTCGGTCGCGGTGTCCTCGCACAGCACGGAGACCCCCCGCTCGATCGCGGTGCTCGACAGCGACCCGGCGGCGGGCAGGCGCAGCCCCGCGTGAGCGGCCAGCGCGCCGGCGGTGGCGGCGTAGCGCAGCTGCCCGGCCTCCAGCAGCTCCACCACGGCCCCGTCGGCGGCCTCGAACGCGGCCACCGCACCGTCGGCGACGGCCTGCAGCACCGCGGCGCGGTCGGTGCCGGCGGCGGCGACCGCCTGCTGCACCCGCACCGTCGTCAGCAGCACGCGGCTGCGGCGGGCGGTCCGCTCCTGCTCGGCGCGCCGTTCGGTGACGTCCTCCATCTGCACCACGCGGCGCTGCTCGCCGGTGGGGGTCAGGACGGTGGTGACGTGGGAGCGCACCAGCACGTGGCCGGTGTCGGCGCGCCGCAGCCGGTGCTCGACCGCGACGGCGCGCCCGGGCGCGCCGTCGGCCCGCGCGCCGGCGTCCCGGCAGACCTCCAGGTCCTCCGGGTGCACGAGCTCCGCGGTGGTCAGGCCCAGCAGCTCGCCCGCGCCGCGGCCCAGCAGGGCGGCCAGCGCCGGGTTCACCTGCACGATGGTCCCGTCCGCCTCGAGGACGGCGGTCCCCGAGGGGCTGGCGTCGAACGTGGTGCGCGAGAGCTCCTCGCTGCGGGCCAGCGCCTGCTCGGCGGTGCGGCGCGGGCGCAGGTCGCGCAGGAACGCGTGGCAGCGGCGCTCACCGGCCACCCAGGTCGGCCAGATGGTGATCTCCACCGGCACGCGGGTCCCGTCGCGGTGCAGCGCCTCGACCTCCACGGCGCGCCCGGACACCGTCCGCTCGCCGGTGGCGCGGTAGCGGGCCAGGCCCGCGTCGTGCGCGCGCCGCAGCTCCGGCGGGACGACGACCTGCGTCATGGGCAGGCCCAGCACCTCGGTGCGCTCCCAGCCCAGCAGGTCGGCGGCGGCGTGGTTCCAGTCGGTGAGCACCCCGTCGTCGTCGATGGAGACGAACGCGTCCGGTGCGCTCGCCAGCGCCTGGCGCAGCGCCTCCAGCTCCGCCCGCTCGGCGTCGGCCAGCCCTCGCCCCGGGCCGGGAGCGGTGCGCGGCGCGACCGCGGAACCCTCCTGCACGTCTGTTCCAACCGCCTTCCCGTGTCCTGCCTGCACGTGCCCCGTCTGCACGTGCCCTGTCCGCGTGGGCCCCGTGCCCACCTGTCCGCTCAACGGCTCACCACCCCGCGGGCTCGTCGGCCGGCACCGCCCCGGGGTCCCGCACGGCGGCGGTGAACTCCCCGGCGATGGCGCTGAAGGTGCGGCACGTGCGCTCCACCTCCTCGCGCAACCCCTCCAGGGACCGGCCGATCGGGGCCTCACCGGCGCGCGCCCGCGCCTCCAGGTCCGCGCACAGCTGGGCCAGGACCTCCGCGCCCAGGTTGGCGGCGGACCCCTTCAGGCTGTGCGCGCGGGTCTCCAGCTCGCGCGCGTCCCCGGACGCCAGGGCGTCCTCGAGGTCGGCGACGGCGCCGGGGGCGCGCTCGACGAACGAGGTGAGCAGCTGCGCGAACAGCGCCCGGTCGGCGTCGGTGTCCGCACCGCCGAGGTCGGCGATGCGGGCGCGCACGGCGACCTCCAGCGGCACCGTCACCGGGACCCGGGCGTCCGGGGCCGGTGCCCCGGTGGCCTGCGACGACCACGCCCCCGCGGGGTCGTCCCGCACCGCCGAGAGCACCCTGGCGAGCGCGTCCTCCAGCTCGCGGGCCCGCACCGGCTTGGTGAGGTGGTCGTCCATGCCGGCCTCGCGGCACGCCTCGCGGTCCTCGGACAGGACGCTGGCGGTCAGCGCGATGATGCGCGGCTGCAGCTCCCCGGGGACCTCGGAGCGGATGAGCCGGGTGGCCTGCAGGCCGTCCATCTCGGGCATGTGCAGGTCCATCAGGACGACGTCGTAGCGCGAGGCGCGCGCCGCCTCGAGGGCCCGCAGGCCGTTGTCGACGGTGTCGACCTCGTGGCCGAACTTGGCCAGCAGGAGCTGGGCGACGCGCTGGTTGACCGCGTTGTCCTCGGCGAGCAGCACGCGCAGGGCGCTGCCGCGAGCCGCCGGCGCCGCGGCGGGGCTCGCGGCGGGGGCCGCGGTGGGGACCGTGGCGGAGTTCGTGGTGGGACCCGCGGTCGCGGGGCGGGCGGCGGGGCCGAGCAGCCCGCGCAGCGCCTCCTCCAGCAGGGCGGAGCGCACCGGTTTGCTGAGGACGGCGTCCACGACGCCGGCCGCCGTGGCCGAGGGGTGCCGCTGGCCGCTGCTCAGCAGCACCAGGGGCAGGTCGCGGCCGGTGGGCAGCGCCCGCAGCGCGTTCGCCAGCTGCTCGCCGTCGGTGCCGGGCATGTGCATGTCCACCAGCGCGGCGTCGAAGGCCCGGCCGCCCGCGACCAGGGCGAGCGCCTCGCCGGCGGAGGCCACACCCGTGCAGGTGGCGCCCCAGCCCTGCAGCTGCAGCTGCAGCACGCGGCGGTTGGTGGCGTTGTCGTCGACGACGAGGACCTCGCGCCCGGTCAGGTCGGCCGCGGGGCGCGCCGGCGCGGCGACCGCGTCGGCGGCCTCGGCCAGCGGCACGTCCAGGGTGAACGTGGAGCCGATGCCGAGGGTGCTCTCGACCCGCAGGGCGCCGCCCATGGCGCCGGCCAGGCCCGAGCAGATCGCCAGGCCCAGGCCCACACCGCCCTGCGGGCGGGTGAAGGGGTCCAGCGGCGCGAAGGAGCGGAACAGCTCGCCGATGCGCTCGGGGGCGATGCCGGTGCCGGTGTCGCGCACCGCGAAGCGCACCCGCGGTGCGCTCCCGGGGTCGCCCGGGGCGACGACGGCGGTCAGCACCACCTCGCCGCGGGAGGTGAACGTCACGGCGTTGCGCAGCAGGTGCACCAGCACCTGGTGCAGGCGCGGTGCGTCGCCGCGCAGCGCCGCGGGGACGGCGGGGGAGACCTCGACGACCAGTTCCAGGCCCTTGGCCCCCGCCTCGTGGCGCACGAGCGCCGCGGCACCGGCGACGCAGGCGCGCACGTCGAACGGCTCGTCGGCCAGGCGCAGGCTGCCGGCCTGCAGCTGGGAGAAGTCCAGGACCTCGTCGATGACGACGAGCAGGGTCTCGCCGCTGTCGCGGACCGTCTCGGCCAGCTCGCGCTGGTGCGGCTCCAGGGGCGTGTCCAGCAGCAGGTCCGTCATGCCGATCACGGCGTTCATCGGCGTGCGGATCTCGTGGCTCATCGTCGCCAGGAACGCCGACTTCGCCCGGTCCGCCGCGACCGCCTTGTCGCGCGAGGCCACCAGGACCTCCAGCGCGGTGTTCACGGCCTCGCCCACGGCGACGACCTCGGCCGGGCCGGAGACGGCGGCCGGCTCGGTGGTCTCCCCGGCGGCGAGCTGCTGCGCGGCGGCGGCCACGCGCTGCACGGGCCGCACGATGCGCCGGTCCACCCACAGGGCCCCGGCGGCCATGAGCAGGACGAGGCAGTCGGTGCCGGCCACGATCAGGGCGCGGGTGCGGGCGGCGTTCAGCGTGGCGGTGCGCTGCTGCTCGGCGAGCAGGGCGCGCTCGTCGGCCTCCAGGACGTCCAGCGCAGCGGTGATGCGCTGCATGGCGCGGCGCCCGTCGTCGGTCGCGACCAGGGCCTGCGCGGCGGGGAACCCGGAGCTGCGGCGCAGGGCGATGGTGGTCTGCATCTCCGACAGCTTGGCCGCCACGGCGCTGCGCAGCTCGGCGCGCGCGGCCGCGGCCGCGGCGCTCGTGCCGGTCTCGGCCGCCAGCGCGTCCACGAGGTCGCCGACGTCGCCGACGGCCTGCTCGTACGGTTCCAGGTAGTACTCGCGCCCCGTGATGACGTACCCGCGCTGACCGCGCTCGGCGTCGCGCACCAGCACGCGCAGGGCGCTGATGTCGTCCAGCACCGCGTAGGTGGCGTCGACGTCGGCGCGCTCGGCGAGCAGCGTCTGGATGCGCGCGTACGAGCTGCCGCCCAGCACGAGGACCGTCGTGATCGTCAGCAGCAGGCCCGTGGTGAGCATCCGCGCGATCGAGGAGC
The DNA here is from genome assembly GCF_050871845.1 of Kineococcus arenarius subsp. arenarius. Classification (NCBI taxonomy): domain Bacteria; kingdom Bacillati; phylum Actinomycetota; class Actinomycetes; order Kineosporiales; family Kineosporiaceae; genus Kineococcus; species Kineococcus arenarius. The sequence continues at coordinate 2,663 of NZ_JBJLSE010000130.1, read as the reverse complement.
GGGTGCGCGGTGCGCGCGGGGCGGTGGTCACCAGGCGGCGCCGGCGCCCGCGGTGGCCAGCGCCTGCTCGATGGCGGTGCACAGGGCGGTCAGCACGACGGGCTTGGTGAGGTAGACCGCGCCCAGGGCCCGGCCCGCCTCGATGTCCGCCGGCTGCACGCGGCCGCTGAGGAAGATCACCGGCAGGTGCTCGTAGTCAGGCTGCGCGCGCAGGCCCGCCACCATCTCCAGGCCCGTCGTGCCCGGCAGGGACACGTCGCTGACCAGGACGTCGGGCGCACCGCGCTCGGCCACGACCGCCAGCGCCGCCGCCGCCGACTCCGCGCCGATCACGCGGTGCCCGGCGGCGCGCAGCCGCAGGTCGAGCAGGGTGCGGATGTCCGCGTCGTCCTCGACGACCAGCACCTTGGCCATGACCGGGTCCTCTTCGGCGGTTCGGCGGTGCGGGCACCTCGTCGCCGCACCGGCCCGTGCACCACCGCCGCAGCGGTCGGGTGCACCTGACGCACCAGTCATCGGCAGCGGTGGCGCTGAGGTGAAGCGCAACCCGTCCGCCGGTCCGGCGGCACCCTCCGGACGGGCAGCCGGTCACGCACCGTGATCCCCCCGGGCTCAAGGCGACCGCCCCCGTGCCGATGACCACCACGGCGCGGTTCGGCAGTGAGCCCCGGTCGCGCTCCGCCGATCAACAGACGGGAGGGCGGAGGACGTGCACCACCCCGGCACCCGGCGCCCCCGCACCCCGCGCGGGTGGGCACCCCACCCGCTCCAGCGTCCTGTTCGCGGCGCTGTTCACCGCCACGATGGTGGTGGGCCGGCACACGGTCCCCGAGGGCGGCGCGCTGGCGCTCGTCTCGCCCTGCGCCGGGGTCGCCGCCGTCTGGTTCAACGCCCCGCGCAGCGTCGCGGGCCGCGCGCTCGACGCCACCCTGCTCGTGGTGCCCGGCGTCCTGGTGCACCTGGCGACCGGCGCGACCCCCCTCCTGGCCGTCGCCGCCACCTTGGCCACCCTCGTCCAGACCCTCCTGTTCACGGCGCTGCTGCGCCGCTGGTGCCCCGGCGCCGGGCCCGGGCAGCCGCTGCGCGGGGTGCTGCAGCTGGCGCGCCTGCTCACCGCGTGCGGCATCGCCGTCAGCGTCGGCGGTGTCCTCGCCGCCTCCGCCGCGGCCTGGGAGACCGACCGCACCGGGTGGGTCGACCTGCTCACGTGGGTGGCGCGCAACGGCCTGGCGGTGCTGCTGGTCGGCTGCGCGGGCCTGCGGCTGGTGACGGCGGGCACCCGCCGCCCGCGCACCGCGGAGGCCCTGCTCGCCTTCGCGGTCTCGGGGGCCGCCTACACCGCCCAGTTCGCGCTGCTGGGCAGCCTGCCCGTGACGTTCCTGCTGCCGGTGCTCACCGTGTGGGTGGCGCTGCGCCTGCGCAGCCGCACCGTCGTGCTGCACTGCCTGTTCACCGGCGCCTGCGCCGTCGTCTTCACGCTGCACGGGCACGGGCCGTTCGCGGCGGTGGCCGACCACACCGCGCGGGCCCTGCTCGTGCAGGGGCACGCCGCCGTGGCCGCCGTCATCGGCCTCGTGCTCGCCCTCGGCCGTGACGAGCGCGACGCGCTCCTGGCGGAGGTGCGCCACCAGGCCGCCGACGCGCAGCGGCAGGCCGAGAGCGCCGAGCTGCTCACCGGTGCGCTGCGCTCCCTCAACGCCGCCGCGGACACCCGCGAGGCGCTGTGCGAGGCCACGGCCCGCATCACCGGCGCCGACGGGGTGTACCTCGCCGAGCCCGACGGCCGCGGCGCCCTGGTCAGCCGGGCGGCCTGGGGCGAGGGGATGGTCCCGGTGAGCATCCCCGTCAGCGAGCCGACGGTGCTCGCCGAGGCGTTCCGGCGCGGTGAGCCGCTGTTCGTCAGCGACCTCACCGGGCACACCGGCGCCTCGGCGCGGCTGCGCGACGCGCTGGGCGTCGTCTCGGTCGCCTACCAGCCGGTCACCACCGCCGACGGGCAGACCGCCGGCCTGCTCGCCAGCGTCTGGCGGACCCGGGTGGCGGAGCTGCCCGCGCAGGTGCGCGTCGTCCTGGCCACCCTCGCCCAGGAGGCCGCGCACGGCATGGAGCGCGCCGACCTGCTGGCCCAGCTGGCCGTGGCCGCCGAACGCGACCCCCTCACCGGCCTGGCCAACCGCCGCCGCTGGGACGAGGCCACCACCAAGGAGATCGCCCGCGCGGTGCGCAGCGGGCTGCCGCTGTCGTTCTGCCTCATCGACCTGGACCACTTCAAGCGCTACAACGACACGCAGGGGCACCTGGCCGGTGACGACCTGCTTCAGGAGTTCGCCACCGCCGCGAGCGGGTGCCTGCGCGAGGTCGACACCCTGGCCCGCTGGGGCGGTGAGGAGTTCGTCCTGGCCCTGCCCGGCTGCAGCACCGCCGGGGCGCGCGCCGTCGCCGACCGCATCCGCGCCGCCGTGCCGCGCGGGCAGACCTGCACCATCGGCGTCGCCCAGTGGCGGCCGGGCCTGAGCGCCGCGGAGGTCGTCGCCCTGGCCGACCTCGCCCTGTACGAGGGCAAGGCGGCCGGGCGGAACACCACCGTCGTCAGCGACGCGTCCCCCGCCCCCACCCCCGTCCCCTGAAACCCCCTCCCGCCCCCCCCGGCGGTGATCTTGCAC